>DQKQ01000039.1 GCA_015660615.1 Flavobacteriales bacterium | reverse complement strand
AGTGCATTAGCAGCGAAAGCAGCTGTCTCTGGCGTGGCAAAAACCATCAGAACGCGTGCGAGCAACATAAAGAGAGGCGCCCCAGGAGGATGACCAACTTCAAGCTTATACGCCGAAGCTATAAACTCTCCACAATCCCAAAAACTAGCAGTAGGTTCTACCGTAAGAAGGTAAACAACAGTCGCAACAGCCCAAACGGACCATCCAGTAGTAACATTTAAACGATCGTAGCGCATTCAATCAGGCAATTCAGTTTTTTGCAAATAATTGCTCCGCGAATATATACACTAATAGCCCGCCTTATCTCTGTATGACAACTCTTTTCGCAGAGCTTTCAAGACCTATAATTTGCATTGTGTACCAGCCGTTGATTAACTCTTTAAGGGATATAGTCTCACCATTTGATACTGATTCTTCCTTAACAATACGGCCTTGATTATCATAGATTTTAAGAAAATGCGTGCCTACATACAAACCTTTAAATGTCACAAGGTCAGAAGTTGGTACTGGGAATACTGACCATGATGGGTTGCCATCTATATCGCCAACTGAATCAGTACACTCCCCTTGTTCCCATGAAGTAACTCCTCCGTAGTAGTATGCGTAACAATCATTTGAATAAGTAACGTCGTCACAGCCACAAACTGGATTGTACTCTTCTGTACATTGGAACTCATTGTCGATTTGATCTTGATTTATGCAATCCCCTTCTCCACAACCTCCAACCTGTATAACAACAGAAAGCTCTACCCCATCTGGGCAATTTGAATCCGAATATTGAACAAAAACTTCGTAGACGCCATCTGAATCATAAACATTATATGACCAAAAATCAGTCCCTGTTTGTACCGTGCCATCTCCAAAATCCCATATTACTTCAATCCAAGTCGGAGGGCCTGCTTTAGGATTAGGCCATATTGTATCTACTTCAAAAGCCCAACTACAAAAATCCCATTTAGGATAAATGACATTTATGTTATTTGGACAAAATTCATCTTCACCACAATCATCAATAGTTATTAGATCAGACCAATTACCGTCATCATTTAAACATTCATAATAATTACAGTCATCTATAAACAGTTCACATCCAACACAATAGAACTGACCTTCTTCCCAACACCCCCCATCCTCCTCGCAATCTGGAATTTCAATGACACTAGACCAATTGTTAGGGCTTTCGCAGTATATATATTCACATTCACTTAAAAAAACCTCTGATCCTACATTGTAAAATGTTCCATCTTCGTAAATACATCCTTGATTTTCACATTCGCCTTGTACCCATGAAGTAACTCCTCCGTAGTAGTATGCGTAACAGTCGTTCGAATATGTTACATTGTTACAACCACAAACTGGATCGTACTGTTGAGTACAAAGCATATCATTATCTATTTGGTCTTGATCAACGCAATCCACCTCGCCAGAACACCCCTCTACTGAAATAACAGTTGTCAAGACAACTCCTTCACAAGATAAATCAGAGTAATAAGCAGTAACGACATACTCTCCATCCGCAGCATAATGGTGATCTGCAATAAACCCGGATACTTCACTGGAGGCATCACCGAAATTCCATGTCACTTCAGCGCCATCACCTGATCCTTCTACTTCGAATATCCAATTACACGGACCAGTTGATTGATTCATCGATCCTAGTGTCTCAGGGCAATCACCTCCTCCAATTAAATCATTCAAGTCCAAGGTCTCACAAATCTCTACTCCCTCAGGGCATTCATCTGATACAAATGAAACACACACTACGACGGGACCATTTAAAAATAAGCCAAAAGACAGCTCGATAACGTCACTGCCGTTATTCATCATATCGCCGTTGATACTCCAATTGAGTGTCGCTCCCTCAGGAAAGTCAACAGAACCTACAGTTACGTATTCAAAATAAGCCTCAACGACTAGGTCGACAACACAGTCGGAAACTTGTGCATTATATGCTAGCGGGAAAAGTATTAGTGAGAAAAAGGCAAGTGTTAAATTTTTCATATCAGAATCAATAAAATTTCATAATTCAATCTACATCAGCAATCTAAGACAATTACATGTCAGAATGTTTCACCCAGATGCTATTTAACAAACCTAGGATCTGTATCCATCACCTCGCTACAATTTTTACAAGTGCGAAGATCTTTTGAGCCATAAAACTCAATAAATCTAGGTTGAAAATCCTTCTCGATGTTCGTGAGTTTGAAATATGTTTCGTGGAGAATTGTATTGCAGCCATTACAAAACCACATAAGTCCGTCTTTGTGTCCAGCTTCACGCTTTCTCTCAATTACAAGACCGATAGAGTTCTCAGATCTGACTGGACTGTGGGGGGTTTTTGCGGGAAGAAGAAACATATCACCTTTTGAAAGGGGTACATTAACGGCTTTGCCGTTTTCCTGAATCTTCACGCAGATATCTCCTTCTAGCTGATAAAAAAGCTCCTCCGTTTCGTTATAATGATAATCTTGGCGAGCGTTAGGCCCGGCGACGATCATCACGATATAATCACCGCTATCTACATACAGATTCTTATTCCCTACGGGCGGTTTCAGCAGTTCGCGATTCTCCTCAATCCACTTCGCAAGGTTGAAAGGTTTCCTAATAGCCATAATTTCTTTGTTTAAAATTCTAAGCCCAAATTACGACTTTCCTCTCATCAATTTCCAACCCCTTGGAACACTCACTAACCAAACCCCTGTGAATATCGCTACAGCACAGACTCCCGTCATTAAATTAATATCCTTGTGATATTCACTCACTCCTAAAAGAGCTAAAACCCCCACTAAAACGAGTACTAGAAGGGGTTGTAAGTAAATATAGATGCTTACAACAACGGGTGCGACCCGTTTTAAAGCGATGATATTTAAGAGGTAGGCTAAGAATGTCGTGCCTAAAATCACATATGAGATGGAGCGAATGTGTGACGGTGTTAATTCGCTCCACATAATTTGTGTTGCTTGGTTCCAACCTACAGGGATCACGAAAACGGTGCCTATTATAAATACCCAAGTGATTACAGTAAGAGGTCTGTATTTCTGCATAAGAGGCTTCACCACAACGAGATAAACTCCATACGACAATGCGTTTATTAGAATTAACGTGTCTCCCAGCATGCTAGACCCTGAGAGGTTGTCTGAGCCTGTGTTTTCGGCTGAGTACACAAGCAACATAGCAGCTCCTACACCTCCGATAAAAATTCCGATTAGTTTTCTTTTTGTGATGATGGACCCTAAAAGAACGGCGCTGACTAGAAGAACGAAAATGGGGTTTATCGTCATTATTAGTGACGCGTTAATGGGGCTAGTGAGGGAGAGACCGTTAAAAAAACAAAGTTGGTTGATCGCAACTCCGCTAAGACCACTTGCGATAAATCTCCACCAATCCTGTCTGTCTATTTTTTCGAAAATTATATGATTTCGATTGAAAAATCCCGTCAAAGCCATAGTTAAAAGGAACATCGCAGAGCCGCCCACCACTCTTAGAACGATAAACCCTGAGGGCCCAACAACATCCGGCATAATCCCTTTCGCTACCACATAATT
>DQKQ01000173.1 GCA_015660615.1 Flavobacteriales bacterium | reverse complement strand
TCTTTGGTGGTATGGTATTTCTTAGGCACAGATATTCCGTATCCGTCATCCCAAACTGACATCAGCATAGGCACCTCAAGCACACACGCTGCATTCAAGGTCTCCCAAAAGAGGCCTTGTGATGTACTCGCATCCCCTATCATTCCAAAAGCAATTTCATTTCCTCCATCAGTGAACTTCGGCATCTTTTTCGCCATTTCAGGCAGAGACTTGTAAACCTTACTTGCTTGAGCAAGCCCTAAAAGTCTAGGCATCTGAGCAGCAGTAGGGCTGAGATCTGAAGAGCTATTAACATCTACCATTTGGTCCAACCAATCACCATCTTCGCTTAAAAATCTAGTTGCAAAATGGCCGCCCATCTGACGCCCGCCGGAAGTTGGTTCTCGTGTTAAATCGGTATCTCCGTACAGAGCTGCGAAATATTGTTGGATATTTATGAGGTTTCGAGCCATCATAAATGTTTGGTCTCTATAGTAGCCACTCCTCCAGTCACCAGGCCTCACAACTTTAGCGAGTGCAAGCTGACACACCTCCTTTCCATCACCAAATATTCCAAATTTTGCCTTGCCCGTAAGCACCTCTTTCCTACCTAAAATAGACACTTCGCGACTAACACAAGCCATTCTATAATCTGAGAGCAATATCTCGCGAAAATCAATTTCTAATTCAGGTGTATTTTTCTCTTCTTGCATCGGCGCGAAGATACGAATTGCGACACCGAGTTAGGTAAGTAGAGAATACGCTTTCGCGACCTGCGCTCCTACCCTCGCATTATTCTCAACAAGAGCAATGTTTGCAGCTAGGCTATCACCTCCTGTAACCTTAGCTACATGAGCTAAAATAAAGGGGGTAATCTCCTTACCGCACACGCCCTTTTTATCAGCCAATGCAAGAGCTTCATCTATCGATGCGTTTATGATATCTGCGTCAGACTCGAACTCTTCAGGAATAGGATTCATAACAAGGATAGAACCATCTATATCGCAATCCCATTTAGCTTTCATAATAGAGGCAACTTCATTTGGTGAATCTGCTCTTGCGACGAGTTTAAGACCGCTTTTACGAGTGTAAAATGCTGGTAGATCATCTGTTTGGAATCCGACTACTGGAACTCCTTTCGTTTCTAAAACCTCAAGAGTTTTAGGTAGGTCTAAAATTGCTTTTACGCCAGCACTGACAACTGCTACATTACTAATAGCTAGCTCCTCTAAATCAGCACTGATATCAAATGTTTTCTCAGCGCCTCTATGAACTCCACCTATTCCCCCTGTTACGAAGACCCTCACTCCAGCTCTGTGAGCTGCAATCAAAGTTCCACTTACGGTGGTGGCGCCTATCGCTCCTGAAGCAAGAGCTGTGGGAATATCTCTTCGACTCACCTTAAGAACACCCTTTTCAGTGGCCAATCTTTCTAAAAGCGCATCACTTATACCAACATGCAGTTTTCCATCAGCAACTGCCACAATAGCTGGAACGCAACCCTCATCACGGATAATATCACCTAATTTCCGAGCTGTTTTAACATTCTCAGGATATGGCATCCCGTGAGAAATTATGGTTGATTCTAAAGCAACAATAGGTTTTCCTTTACTCAGAGCTGACTTTACTTCATCACTTAAAAGAATCAAATTCGTCATATAATTATTTTACTAAAGGCGGTGGCAAAGGCGCAAAAGGCCCCTTAGACAAACCTGTATCTGGGTTAGCATCCTCAATAGCTGACATAATTAAATCTTTCAACTTATCTATGTTTTTATGCGATACTGAACTAAAGAAGAATGGATCTAAATCTGGAGCTTCTTTTTTAAGCTCAGCTCTCATATCCTCCTCGAGTTCATCGTCTAAAAGATCAGACTTCGAAACAGCTAATATCCTTTGCTTTGCAAGCATCTCGGGATTGTACTTTTCGAGTTCGTTTAATAAAGTCCTGTACTCTGCAACTATATCATCAGCATCAGCCGGAACCATAAATAGCAATACTGGGTTTCGTTCGATATGCCTTAAAAACCTAACTCCAAGACCTTTCCCATCTGCGGCACCTTCAATAATCCCAGGAATATCAGCCATAACAAAGGATCTGTCATCTCTGTAGGCCACCATACCTAAATTAGGTCGAATAGTCGTAAAAGGATAATCCGCAATTTCTGGTTTCGCAGCACTCACAACTGATAAAAGAGTAGATTTTCCTGCGTTCGGAAATCCAACAAGCCCCACATCACCTAAAAGTTTTAGCTCTATAATCTTCCACTCTTCTAAACCATCTTGGCCAGGCTGAGCATACTCTGGACTTTGATTCGTAGGGGATTTAAAATGATCATTTCCACGACCACCCAGTCCGCCCTTGGCTACAATTGTAGTTTGTCCTTCCTCAGTAATCTCACAAACCACTTCACCAGTCTCAGCATCCTTAATTATTGAACCTAAAGGAACTTCAATAATCTTATCAATACCATCAGCTCCGTGCTTGTGGTTCCCACTCCCTCTTCCACCATGACCCGCAATTACGTGCTTGCTGTATTTAAGATGCAACAACGTCCATTTATGAGAACTCCCCACTGCGATAATATGTCCTCCCCTTCCCCCATCACCTCCATCGGGTCCACCTTTAGACGTGGTTCTATTACGCATCATGTGAATAGATCCTGCTCCACCCTTTCCAGATCGACAGCATATCTTCACATAGTCCACAAAATTCTGAATAGCCATTATCCTATTGCAGCTACTAAACGCCCTGTGACATCTTCTTTAGACCCTAGTCCATTGATGGATTTAAACTTGCCGGCTGTCTTGTAAAAATTAGCAACGGGAGCTGTCTCAGCATTGTAAACATCAATTCGATTTTGAATCACATCAAGATTTGAATCATCTACACGTCCACTTGTTTCAGCTCGGGCTAATAGTCTTTTCTTCAACTCTTCAACCTCAACTTCAAGAGCTAGCATCGACTCAATTGAAACTCCTCGTGTCTCGAGAAATTTATCCAAAGCCACAGCCTGAGCTGTAGTCCTTGGGAACCCATCGAAAATAAATCCTATTGCATCAGGACGCTTCTCCACCTCCTGTTCAAGCATAGATATAGTAACCTCATCCGGAACTAATTCCCCTTTATCCATATAAGATTGGGCAAGTTTACCTAGCTCTGTACCACCTTTAATATTAAACCTAAACACATCACCTGTACTTAGATGCACAAGATTGTAATGCTTTACTAAAAATGCGCTTTGCGTTCCTTTTCCTGAGCCTGGAGGACCAAACAATACTAAGTTTCTCATAATTGGAATTATGCCGCAAAGGTAATGTCCTAGGCATGGAACACACAGTCATAAATTGACGCATTAAAATAACCAACTACCAACTAACTTTGCACTTCCAATATTCAGCAACTTTCGCTAATAATCGAATCTAATATGAAGTACGACGTAATCGTTTTAGGAAGTGGCCCTGGAGGCTACGTGACTGCAATTCGCGCATCTCAACTTGGCCTAAAGACGGCTGTGATTGAGCGTGAATCACTTGGTGGTATTTGCCTTAATTGGGGATGTATACCCACTAAAGCTCTTCTAAAAAGCGCCAATGTATTCGACTACATTAAGAACGCTGAAGACTACGGAATTCAAGTAGCAGAACCTAAAGCGGATTTTGGAGGTATGGTCGCTCGCTCACGTGGAGTTGCAGATGGAATGTCTAAAGGAGTAACCTTCCTTCTAAAGAAGAACAAGGTTGACGTGATTATGGGAACTGGAAAAGTCCTAGCTGGAAAACGTATAGAAGTTACCGCTAACGATGGCGGTACACAAGTTATTGAGGCGGCAAACATCATCATTGCAACTGGTGCTAGATCACGACAACTTCCCAACCTAACTCAAGACGGAAATAAGATCATCGGATACCGAGAGGCTATGACGTTAAAATCTCAGCCAAAGAAAATGGTTGTCGTGGGGTCAGGAGCTATCGGGGTTGAATTCGCGTACTTCTACAATTCTATTGGAACAGATGTAACCATAGTAGAATACATGGATGGAATCATTCCTATTGAAGACAAGGAAGTTGGAAAACAACTTCAAAAATCTCTCAAGAAGCAAGGAATCACAATAAAAACTTCATCAGAAGTCACTTCTGTTGACACTTCGGGTAGCGGATGTAAAGTTTTTGTTAAGACAAAAAAAGGTGATGAGGTTATCGATTGCGATATTGTACTTAGTGCTGTAGGAGTCGTAGCTAATATCGAAAACATAGGTCTTGAGGATGTAGGTATAGCAACAGACAAAGGCAAGATCCTTGTTGACGAGTTCTACATGAGTAACATACCTGGATATTTCGCTATTGGCGATTGCGTACCAGGACAAGCTTTAGCTCACGTAGCTTCCGCTGAAGGTATCATATGTGTTGAGAAAATTGCAGGGCAATCACCCGAAGCTCTTGACTACGATAACATTCCTGGATGCACTTACTGCTTCCCTGAGGTGGCAAGCGTAGGTATGACTGAGCAAGCTGCTAAAGATGCCGGATACGACATCAAAGTAGGTAAGTTTCCGTTCTCCGCTTCTGGAAAAGCAAGCGCAGCTGGCCACAAAGATGGTTTCGTAAAATTAATTTTCGACGCTAAATACGGCGAGCTTTTAGGCGGCCATATGATAGGCGCTAACGTAACTGAAATGGTTGCAGAGCTTGTAGCCGTTAGAAAATTAGAAACAACTGGTCACGAACTTATAAAAACCGTACACCCCCACCCCACTCTTTCAGAAGCTATTATGGAGGCCGCAGCAGCAGCTTACGGTGAGGTTATACACTTATAAGTCGTAATTTACAGTCTTATTGAATCCTATACTTTTTATTATGACTAAAACCTACACCTTTTCCTTTGCGACTTTACTGCTTGCTATGACTACCTATACAAGCACTTTATCCCAAACAGCTGAACTCCTAAGTTCATACACTTCTGATGAAATTGCTAATATTGCAATATATTTTCAACTTCCTGCTAGTATTTATACAGCTGAGTTTGGTGTAGATGCATATCGAGTTACTTACGAGATGCCATATCTCGATAGCATGATAACAGTAAGTGGAGCAATGTTCATTCCTGTTGGAACAGACGAGGGATGTTCTTTGCCAGTGATCACATACATGCACGGAACAATTTTCAAACGTACAGACGCACCTTCATTTTTATCAACTGAGGGTAGCTTAGGATACTTAATGTCTAGTCCGGGCTTCATTACTCTTATGCCAGACTACGTTGGACTTGGGACTTCAGATCTTATGCATCCATATGTACACGCTCAGTCTGAAGCAGATGCTGGAGTGTACTTACTTCAAGCAGCAGAGACACTTGGGTTAGAATTGGGATTCAGCTTTGACGATGAATTTTACTCAACAGGATATTCACAAGGTGGTCATGCCTCAATGGCTCTTTCGAGAGAACTTCAAGAAAACTGGTCTGAAGAATATCCTTTAACTGCTTCAGCTCCTCTAAGTGGTCCTTATGACATTTCTGGAACTCAATCTGTTCAAATAGCTGAAAGTGACACCTACTCAAACCCAGCTTACATAGCATACAACATCATAGGCTGGAATAGCTACTACGGAAATATATACGAAGACCTAAGCGAGATTTTCCAAGAGCCTTACGCAACAGGTTTACCCGCACTGTTCGATGGTGAAACTGATGGCGCAACAATTAACGCATACCTTCCTGATTTACTTAGCGATCTGATTCAACCAGGCATCATAGAGGAACTAAACAACAACCCTGACCACCCATTTAACATCGCAGCTCAGGACAACGACGTCTACCAATGGGTACCTCTATCACCTATGAAAATGTACTATTGTACAGAAGACGAGCAGGTTTTCTATCAGAATGCCCTTGTTGCAGAAGAATGGATGAATGCAAATGGAGCAACTAGCGTTATAACTTCAAACGGAGGGGCGCTCAGCCATGGAGACTGTGCCGGACCAGCAATTATCGGTGGTATGCTGTGGATGCAAACATACCATCAAGAATGTGAAAGTGTTGCAGTCAGTGAAATCGATAAGTTAGTTTGGTCTATAGCTCCTAACCCAGCAATAAATGGAATAACAACTCTACATGGCTTACCATTAAATGTAAGATGGAAAGTGAGAGATATAGCCGGAAGAATTATTCAAATTGGAGAAGGTATCTCAATAAACTTTTCAGAATTCTCAGAGGGAATGTTCTTTATCGAAACTGAAAAGTGGGGGACAAAAAGAGTGCTCTTAAACTAAGATTTAACTCTTAAAAGGGTGATGTGCATGCACCCTCCTTCAGGAATGATTAAAATTCTCCCTTCTTTTTGATACCGTAGAAGAAGTTTTTGCATCTCACGTGTGGGGCGATTACAATTATCGTCTTCGTTTGCTCTATCCATAAAAGCAATATCGAAAGAAGCACCATAACTATGAGTTGATTGACTTTTGGTGGCGTTTCTGTTTCTTCTTCGTAGGCTTCTTTGCTGATTATCCGTCCTGGTCATAGAAGTTACTCTAAACACAGTCCCTTCAGAATCTGTGCCTTTTAAAGCATCTGCATAGTCATGTCCCATATTTTCTAATAGATCTCTAACCTCTGGGAGAAGAACAGCTTTACTGTATTTAAGTCTATCAATTCTATACCCCCTTCCATCTGACACCTCAACAAGTTTATTTACACTTAAACCATATGATAACTCAGAATCATTTTTTACAAAAAAACTACTAGGTAAAGAACGTGCTGCCGACTGATGTCTAGTGTAGGGGTTTTTAGGGACTCTTATGGTTTGCTTACAGCAACTACAAGGCAGTAAAGATCCTAATTTTACATCTTTAGTCTTCAGCTCTACAATATCTTCACTTAACACAAATTCATTATTAGCACTCTCCCCATGAGCCACAGCTAGTACCTTTTCTGGTAGATTATACCCATTTAATTTAGATATAGGTTCCGGATGAGACAAATATTGCTTTTGTTGTGATGGCGTTTCATCATCACTTACTAGAGCAACAACGCCACTAGAGCAACCAATTAATATCAGCACAACTAATATTATCCTATCCCGTCTGAAATCTCGCTTTACACTTGTACTCATAACATACAAATTTCAAGAAAACACTTCACATTAAAGACCACCCCTTAAGGATTTTGCTCACTCTAAACTGTTGAAAGTCTTTAGTAACTATCTTTCATCAATCATTCCCAGAGCAAAAACATAAAAATGAAACTTATTTTTTGGACTGTTTTAAGTAGAATTAATAAACTAATACTTCCTAAAATCCATAGACGACCTGATTTATTAAAGCTATCTCTTTTCGATAAGGCGATAGTTGTATGGAAAATATATGTTACCTACAATTATTTAGACGCATCTAGTAACAGTAATGTGATCAAATAAACTAACACGAGGGTGATTTAGTTGATCAACATATATACATTTAATATGAAAAGTGTAATTTCGCATTATGAAAAAAATAATCTTCGCAATGTCTGCTGTATCAATCATTGCTTTAAGCCTTATTTCTAGTTCTGATGGAGTGGCTGAAGTCCAAAACCAAGACAGAACAGGTGCTCCAGGATCTGCTCAATCATGCATACAATGCCATAACCAACCAGGGGCTATGACTGCTTCATCAAGCATGACTATTACGAATATTATAGGAGAAGAAGTATCAACTTACATGGCAGGAGATACATATGAAGTGAGCTTTAATGTAACCTCCAACACAGCGGTTGGGTATGGGTTTCAAGCCACATCCGTTTTTCCTGATGGGTCAAATGCTGGAGAGTTCACCAATCCTGGAACTTCTGTCCAAATTGAATCAGTAGAGTCGAGACACATCGTAGAACACAGCACACCTAATTCTACAGGTATTTTCACAACTACTTGGATCGCACCTGAAACTGGTAGTGGCGATGTGGGATTTTACATGTCTGGCCTTGCTGCAAACCTTCAAAGTCAGGCCTTTGGAGATGCTTATAACGGCATGTCTATGTCACTAACAGAAAACACAAATGGTATAGAGGAGCTCTATAGGTTAATGGATCAACCAATAGTGTCATCAAATGGTATTTCTATGAATGCTGTAGTAAATGGTATAGTGTCATTGTATGATTTAAACGGTCGCTTAAATTACACTACATCATTAATAGCTAATGAATATTTAACGATTGACGCCAGTGAGATTTGTAACGGAATTCAAATCATTCGATTCGTACCACAAGATCAATTTTCATCTACCTTCACTCCACAATCATGGAGAGTCGTAGTCCAGAAATAAACACTGTAGAAGACCGTAGGGTATTCACCCTCTTTCAGCTTAACAGAAGCATTAAAAATGCTCTTGAAGCTAAAACTGGAAGTGCTGATTTTTGGGTAAAAGCTGAGATTGCGAAAGTCACTCACAGTAGATCAGGACATGTTTACTTTGACCTTGTCGAAGAGAGTAATGGGATACGAAAAGCTGCAATTAAAGCGATGCTTTGGCGTAAAACTTTTGAGAAAGTTAAAGCAGACCTAGGCGAATCTTATACAAGCGTACTTAAAAATGGGAGTGAAATCATATTCCAGTGCAGGGTTAAGTTTAGTGAGATTCATGGTTTAAGCTTAGATATTTCTAAAATCGATTTATCCTTTATGCTAGGAGAGCTCGAACGTAGAAAAGCTGAGACTTTAGCGAAAGTTAAAGAAGAAGGGCTGCAGCATAAAAACTCAGCACTCAAACTGCCTACTGTGCTTCATAGAATTGCTCTTATTGGATCTCCTGGCACATCTGGATTCAGGGATTTCGCTCACCATGTACTGCATAACGAATGGCTATTTAGATTTGAAATAAAGGTGTTTCCTGCTTCCGTACAAGGAAAAGACGCCGTTGCCCAAATATGCCATTCTCTTGACAAAGCAAATGAATCTAATTCGGATATTATTGTCCTAATTAGAGGTGGAGGATCACCTCTAGACCTTGACTGTTTCAATGATATACAATTAGCAATCAAAATAGGAGAACTTACAACTCCAGTACTAACGGGAATTGGTCATGAAACAGACTTTTCAATAGCTGATTTTGTTGCTCATAGATATTTTAAGACGCCTACCGACGTAGGTGATTTCGTGGTAGATAAAAGCTTGATGTTTTCTTCTATGTTGATAGATATCGCCACTAGAATTGGCAGTAGAAGTAAGACTATTATTCACAGAGAAAAAACAAATCTAAGCAGTGCAAAAACAACATTATTAGATCTTCCGATAAGACTACTTCATAAAGAAATATCGTCTTTAGATAAAATTAAGGTGGATTTATATAGAGAGTTTCAAAGAGTGTTCACTAAGCAGAAAGAGACACTACTGAGCCTAGCCACTAGTATGGAGCTTATTAAACCAGAAAATACATTGTCTAGAGGATACAGCATTGTTAGGCTTGATGGAAAATCTATCAAAGACTCTAAAAATCTTAAAAAAGGAGATAATATTGAAATTGAGATGCATAAAGGCAACTTACTCGCTGAAGTTATTCAATGTAAAAACAAATAAAAACACATGTCAAATAGTAATAAAACAAAGTCCCTGAAGGATATGAATTATGATGAATCGATAACAGAACTTCATAAAATACTATCCTCGCTACAAAATGATGAGCTCTCAATAGATGAGCTAACAAATACAATTAAACGTTCTACAGAACTTCTTGAACTGTGTAATTCAAAACTAAGAAGCACAGAAAAAGAAGTTAATTTAGTAATCCAAAAACTTGGACTTGGTGATTAACCAGGCCTTACTTGTTTTTGTTTTTATTACTTAGACGGTTTAAAATTTCAGCAGCACCACTTGCGCCTCCAGTTTGTTTGAATAATTCTTCCTGTTCAGCTTGCTTTAAGAGAGCAGCTGTTTGACTGACTAACATCATTGATTCTCTAATTGATAGAAAAGACTCACAACCAGACATAGAAACAGACCAAGCTGCATCTGCTTCCTTATTACCCGTAGGAGTCATACAACCCTTCATAGCAACAATTAAAGCTGAATTTAAATCTGAACTCTTCTTATACTCTCCAGAATTCATTTTAACTGTAAAAGCATCAATTTTAGTTAGAGTTTTTGATATGCAGTCACATGCATCTCCGCGTTTAGCATTTATTTCTTCTATTGACAAGCTCTCACTTGATGAGTCAATACCAGACTCCAATTCAGAGGAACATCCAGAAATACACAACGATACGATAGCTACAACTGGGATAAAAAATGCAAGTGGCTTATATAAACATATAATTTTCATAATATAAAATTAATCTTCATCTACCGTGATGACTTTAACTACTTTCACCTCTTTATGTTCCCCGTGCTGCCCGTGTTCCTTGTGTTCATGCAAGTCTTCTTCATCAACATCAACTCTAACGTCAACATTATCTCCATCTATTGACACATGAATCTCTCCGCCTGGGATTGTTAAAATAGTATCTCCTTCAAATCCTTCGCTCATCATTGACTCAACAACAATCATATGATCATCCGAATGAAATACGAAATCGCTGTTTGATGAATGTTTTGCATGATTACAAGAGGAAACATGATTGCAAGATGACTTGTGATATCCTTTATTACATCCATGATGTCCTTTCCCTGTTACTTTTCCAAGCATAAAGCCCAAAGCGAGAAAAATTGCTGCCAGAAGAATTGCAGCTGTTCCGTGTTCTTTTATAAACATTGTTAGTTTTTTAATTTTTTGAAAAATACAATTTTATCTTAGTCACATGTTTGACCAAAACGTTGTAAAAATACAAGTAAATCTTGAGCACCAATAACTGTTGAGTTGTCCAAATCAAACGGACCAGCCCAACCTAAACCGTACGCAGCAAGAAACAACATCAAATCCGAAGAGCCCACAACTCCATCATTGTCAAAATCACAACTACATTCTTCACTAGGTAAGAACCCTTCACCTCCAAATTCCATTGCCCAATCAGGGAAAGCTATAGTCTCAGCAAAATTGAATGCATTTCTACCTGCTAGAATTCCAACATAACGCCCTGGAGCATCATCTACAGGTGGATGAATACCTCCCCAAATCCTAGAAAGAGCACTTTCGTTAGAAGCATCTAAATATGTAGCCCACTGAAGGCTAAATTCAACAGAAGGACCATCTTCGAATACAAGAAATTGATTTTGAGGAGCGGACCACTCTGCCATTCCTCCAGGCCAAAAAGCGGATCCTGTTAACATCTCTAATAGCTCAGCTGCAGCTCGTGAAAATGTACTGTGACCGCTGAAGTACCCCGCAAAAGGCGGTGTTACGAAACTTGGTCGTTGGTATGGCCACCATTGCTCAGCTAAAATCCAACCCACACCAGCTTCGTCAATTTGAGGAACCTCAATATAATCTGGTCCTTTCCAACTATGTATTGCAATCTCCCCAACATGATCCTCGCCTCCAAAGTCGGCAAGGGGATTATCATCTTCTACAACTTCAATAAACCCAGGCACTAATGGTAGGCCTGCTGGATGGTAATTAGATAAAGTCATGTCTGTGCTTTGGCCTTTCTCTGCCATATAACGAATAGCTGAAACAGGTCGAATGTAGTCGTAACAACCTTTGTTACTCCAAGCGGCGATTGCACAATCGTGCATAGCGCCAGCTAAAGCTAAGTAGGACTTTACAGCGAACTCCTCATCTTCAATGATAGGCCCTTGCCCCCTCCACCTATGCTCACCTGATTGTGGAACAAGAATGAATTCATTAAGGAGAGTAAACCAGTGACCAGGAGGTGTCTCTGAATCTGGGCCGTCAGCCCAAAACTCAGCAATTACGCGTCCATAATCTCCACGGGGAACTATATTAGGTTCATATGGTAGACCCGTAAATGGATTTTCTTCGTGACCATTCCCGCCGAAAGATCCATCTTCATTATACCAACTCACAAGACCACCTCGCTCCCAATCGTAGAAATTTGCGAACTCTTCAACAGGAGGAGTCTCACCATCATACTTTAGTGAACCAGGACTTATATCCCACATAACTCCGTCAGAAGGATCAAGATGCTCAGACCATTTTATTACCATTCCGAATCCCCACTTATATAAGCTCTCATCGAAACTAGAGGCAACATTAGTGTCTAAATAAACTGGAGGACCAGGATTGTAGTATGTCTTAAAAGTACAACTATCTACAACAACATGAGTCAAGTTGGAATCTCTGAGAGCAAAGCCTTGTACTTCTCCCCACTCAGGGCCTAAAAATGGGGGCACCTCAGTGATAACCTCTCCACTTTGGTCTATAGAAATAGAAAGCTCAATGGCTTGCCAAGCATTAGGATCAATGATACCACTTGTCCCAGGGTCTTCTGGCAGAATGTTTGGATTTACAGATGTGTAGCAAGTGCTCGCATAATCACCAGCCTCGTTTGCTCCGTCTTGCATTCCAAAAGCAATAATCTGTTCCGCTAAATAATTTCCAAGAGCAGCCGGTCCGTCATTTAAATAATCCGTTGA
>DQKQ01000032.1 GCA_015660615.1 Flavobacteriales bacterium | reverse complement strand
TCCGATATAGTGTGGCTCGATATGTTCACGAAGTGTTGTTACTGCGTATCTAAAGATTTCGTTGTGGTCGAAAGCGAGTCCGGGAACTCTATCGACGTCTACCCACTGAATACTACCGGCAAAAGATGATGCTTCGGGATTATATTCGTGAAGAGAAACCAGTGCGTAGTAAGCAACAGTGATTATCCTTTTATTAGGAAATTCTCGAAAAGTTTCAAGCCATTTCTCGTCTTTTTCTCCACGAACTCTGTCTGGATCACCGAAAGAATGGAACTGCTTAAGGAAAATTCCTTCGATGCTTGTGAGTTCTAGCAAGACTCGAGCGGCGCATTCGCTAAGTGTTTCTTCGGCTTGAACGAGATCTCCAGGCAATGCCATCTGAAGTCCGCTTTCTGTAAGAGTACCCCCATCCTTGATTTTTTGCTGTATTAATAGAACTTTAATTGCATCTCCATTATAGCCGAAAACAACACAGTCTACACTTACTCCTAATTGTGAGTTCGAATTCATACTCGAAATATACAAGGCAAAGTGTCATTTATACACTATGGATGGTACCTATTCATCTATTATTAAGCCCTCATTTTTCAGATTCTTTTTTATAAATATTTTCACATCTTAATCAAGCGAGTTTGTTTAATGCTTATTGTATTTAAGACAATAAGTTTAATGTTTTTGCTATTTCTTGTATAGAATGTGCTAAATTTCGCATGCTAAATACACATAAAGATTAAGAAGGTGAAGAAAATTGCAGTATTAACATCAGGTGGGGACTCTCCAGGAATGAACGCCGCTATACGTGCGGTTGTGAGAACTGCGGTTTTTCATGAACTTGATGTATGTGGAGTGTTCCAAGGGTTTCAAGGGGTAGTTGATGGCGATTTCAAAAAGCTTCACGTTAGGTCTGTTGGGAAAATATTAGGGCGTGGAGGCACTATTCTTAAATCAGCACGGTGTAAAGAATTTAGAACTAAAGAGGGAAGAGTGAGAGCAATAGAAAATCTTCGTAAAAACGAAATCGATGGTCTTGTTGTAATAGGAGGTAATGGAACTTTTGCGGGTGCGATGAAATTGCAAGAGGAGCATAGTTTTCCTATAATTGGTTTGCCAGGGACTATTGATAATGACTTAGCTGGAACAGATAATACAATTGGTTTCGATACAGCTACGAACACTATCGTCGAGGCGGTAGATAAAATTAGAGACACTGCGGATAGTCACAATAGATTGTTTTTTGTTGAGGTGATGGGGAGAGATAATGGCTTTATTGCTTTAAGAACAGGAATTGCGACCGGAGCGATTGCGGTTATGACTCCGGAAACGGGTTTAGACTCAAATGATTTAATTGACGTTCTTCAGGCGGGTCAAAGGAGTCAAAAATCAAGTAGTATTGTTATTGTTGCTGAAGGAGATAAGTCAGGAGGTGCCTATGAGCTTGCGAAGAAAATCCATAATAAAACAGATTTATATGATATTAGGATTACTGTACTAGGACACCTTCAAAGAGGTGGGCCTCCTTCTTGCTCTGATAGAGTTCTTGCTTCAAGACTTGGCGTTGAGGCAATTGAGGCTTTATTAAGGGGCGAATCTAATTGTATGATAGGAATTGTGAATGATAGCTTACTTTCGACGCCATTTAAAAAGGCGGTCGCTAATAAAATTCATACATTGGAAGATGAGGTGCGCATTGCGCGCATTTTGTCTATTTAAATATAAAATAGAATATATCAGATGTCAAAAAAGCGTATAGCAATTAATGGTTTCGGGCGAATAGGCCGTATGTCATTTCGAATACTAGAAGAAAGAACGGATGTGGAGGTTGTAGGGATTAACGATTTAACGGATGTTAAAACCCTAGCTCATCTTCTTATGTTCGATAGCGTTCATGGTAAGTTTAGCGGTGAAGTTGAAATAGTAAACGGAGATCTACAAGTTAATGGTAGGGTTATTAAGGTGTCTGCCGAAAAAAACCCTTTAAACCTTCCTTGGAAAGAACTCAATGTAGATTCGGTTATTGAGTCTACTGGAGTTTTTGTAACTAAAGATAAATGTAGGGCTCATTTAGAAGCCGGCGCAAAAAAGGTGGTGATAAGCGCCCCAGCTTCTGGCGATTTGAAAACTATAGTTCTGGGTGTTAATCAAGATATTCTTGAGGATTCTGATGTGATAATTAGTGCAGCTTCTTGTACTACTAATTGCCTAGCGCCGTTGGTGAAAGTTTTAGATGACAGTTTCGGGTTAGAAAGAGGATTTATTACAACAGTTCATTCTTATACAGCAGACCAAAGGTTGAAGGACTCTCCACATTCTGACCTCAGAAGGGCCCGAGCAGCAGCGGTTAATATTATTCCTACTTCAACCGGAGCTGCAGTTGCTGTAGGCCTTGTATTGCCCCAACTAGCTGGTAAATTAGATGGTGTAGCGGTTCGCGTTCCGACGCCGACGGGTTCTATCACAGATCTTACAGCTGTTCTTAAACAGGATGTTACAATAGAACAGGTTAATGAAGCTATGAGAGCAGCAGCTAATGGCGCAATGAATGGAATACTCTGTTACAGCGAAGATCCTTTAGTTAGTTCAGATATTGTGGGCGATTCTCACAGTTGTATTTTTGATTCTGATTTAACAAGGGCATCAAAGAATGTAGTCAAACTATTTGGTTGGTACGACAACGAAACTGGGTACGCAAATAGAGTTGTAGATTTAGTGAGCATGATATAATAAGACACAAATGATAATATTAATTGCAGATAGTGGTTCGACAAAGAGTGATTGGCTTGCTATTGATGAAACAGGAAAACAGTTGGCTAAGTTTAGCACAATAGGTTTTAACCCTTATTTTCACTCTTCTAATCTTGTTGAGCAAGTGCTTTCAAGCCAAATAGAAACGATGAAAATCGCCAAAGATGTCGGAAAAGTGTTTTTCTATGGAGCAGGCTCAAGCTCAAAGGAAATGTGTTCGATTATTGCAGTAGGTCTTAGCCGTGTATTTAGTCATGCAGAGATTCATGTAGACCATGACCTTAACGGGGCAGCCTATTCTACTTGGTCAGGTGAGCCAGCAATTACATGTATACTTGGCACTGGTTCTAACTCTTGTTTTTTCGATGGTATTAAGATTTATGAAGAGGTTCCGTCGCTTGCCTATATCTTAGGGGATGAGGGTAGCGGGAGTTGGTTTGGTAAACGTCTGTTGAGGTCATTTTTCTACAATAAATTACCTCAGCATATACACGATGATTTCGTGAGTGAATACGGACTATCCGTTACAGATGTGAATAAAAGAGTATATACAGAGCCAAATCCCAACGTATTCCTTGCCAGCTTTATGAAGTTTATAGCTAAACATCGAGATGCAGAAATTGTCAAGACTTGGCTTCAAGAGGGTTTCGATACGTTTTTAGACTCCCACGTTGCTTGCTTCGAAAATCACCAACAAGTTCCGGTTCACTTTATAGGAAGTGTAGCCTATCACTTTTCGGATCATCTTCAACTAGCCTGTGAAAAGCGAGGAATTCAGATGGGTAATCTGATTAAAAAACCTATTGAAGGTCTTGCTAAATACCATGTTGAATGTATCCTTCAATGAAAATAAGCGGTTGCATCTTCGATTTGGATGGTGTTATCGTAGATTCAGCAAAACACCATTTTACTGCTTGGAAAATGTTAGCCGAAGAGCTTTCCATACCATTCACAAAAGATGATAACAAGCTTTTAAAGGGGTTGAGTAGAATAGATAGTCTTGAAAAGATACTTTCTTTAGGTTCATTAGAACTCAACTCTAAGACGAAACTCCAACTTATGGAGAAGAAAAACTCCCTTTACCTTTACCTTGTTAGTAAGATGGGCGAATATGAAATTCTTCCAGGTGTGAAAGATCTTATTTTAGAGCTCAGGCGTGAAGGTATTGGAGTGTGCTTAGGTTCTTCAAGTAAGAATGCCACCGTAATTTTAAAAAACGTAAATCTTTTCAATTTTTTTGATGGAGTAGTAGACGGAAACCACATTACCCTATCTAAACCTGATCCAGAAGTTTTCTTAAAAGGAGCTGAAATATTAGGGCTTTCACCATCAGAGTGTATAGTCTTCGAAGATGCCGCATCAGGAGTAGAAGCAGCTCTTTCGGGAGGTTTTTTTGCTTTAGGCATAGGCGATGCTTCTGAGCTTAGTAGAGCTAACTCGGTTGTAAGCGATCTTTATGGAATGACATTAAAGAAACTAAATCAAATAACGGGATGAGTTCTTCCACGACTCTTTACGATGTCGACCCTTGGAAGGTGACGGAAAACGGATTAGATGATACTACGAATCGAGCAAGTGAATCTATATGTACGGTTGGGAATGGACGGTTTGGTTTAAGGGCTAATTTTGAGGAGAAATATTCGGGAGATTCTTTGTCGGGTCATTATGTGGGGGGGATTTACTACCCAGACAGAACCAAAGTTGGATGGTGGAAAAATGGCTACCCAGAAACTTTTGCTAAGGTTTTAAACTCGACCAACTGGTCTAAGATTGGTGTTGTGGTTAACGGGGTAGAATT
>DQKQ01000136.1 GCA_015660615.1 Flavobacteriales bacterium | reverse complement strand
TTATGTCTTTAGAAACTCTATGGGTAAAATGCTATCGCCAATAAGAAGGATCGTTTCGTCTGCAATAGAATCAAGTCCAGTGATATCATCGCTAAATGGGGGTATTCTTAGGGCTGACTTTGGTATCCCTAAAGGAAGCGACGTTACAAGCGCGATTGTTGCATCTGTTGCAAACTCCACAACCATTAGCATGAAAAGATTTTCAGTTGCAGGCAAAAAGATTTCGGGTGGCCTCTTTATATATGTACAACCTTCTAACTTTGCTAATTTATTATCTCTATCAGTCGGAGAGGTTATCACAGAAAAGGGAACGCGATTACCTTGGCTAGACTGGTTGCTCAATCTAGGAGATCAAGTCATTATTGCTGATTTTGGAGTTGAGTATGATAGCTCTGGTAGAAGCGGTCAGGGACACATGGCATCGCAAGCGAGACCCTTTAAGGTTAACACTAGCTTCTCTGGAACTACCGGAAACAACTTTATTACCAGAGCTCTGGATAGCCATGTGAGCGAAATCGCCAAGGTTATAGAGAGGAGTATATAATGGCAGAAAACGAACAATATAAACATCTAAATGCAATTGCAAACACACAAGATGCCAACCTGTCGAATACTCTTCTAGAAAATTTTATATCTTTTTATGATTGGGGCTTTACTGATGTCGGCGCTTTTTATAATATAGAAATCCCCCAGTCTGGTATCTATGGCGGAGATAGACATAAGCTCCGCGCTATTGATGATCCTAATTATACAGATGGTCAGGCATGGGAAGCTTATCGTTCTAATTGGGTCTGGGAAACAGGCGTTCTAAATTCAGAACAGCCAATAAGAATTTCCGGCGTTTTTGTTGGAGGAACATTTAGAGCTACAGGCAATGTAGAACAGCCTTATCATATAAATTACCCAGACGGTAGAGTTGTTTTTGATACCGCTATTTCTACCAGTACTGAAGTTAAATTAGAATATGCACATAAATGGGTTAATGTTATTCCGGCAGAAGGTGTGCCTTGGTTTAGACAAATTCAGCAAGGTTCTTTTAGATCTGATAATGGAACATTTACACAGTTTGGCTCTGGAGACTGGGCGCAGCTAGGTCAAACCAGAGTTCAGCTACCTACTATTGCTGTAGAGATAGATCCCACAAAATCACTACAGGGCTATCAATTAGGTGGTGGACAACTAATAAATTCAGACGTGGTTTTCTATGTTATTACAGAAACCCACTGGGAATGTAGCAATTTAATGGATCAAATAGCCTATCAAAACGATAGAAATATTTGGCTGTTTGACACAAATAAAATAGCTATATCTGGGGTATATCCTTTTAACTATAGGGGAGAGCTTAATGAGCACGCGCTACCTAGCGGTCTTTACCCTCAACTAGTGGACGATGCGCCAAATGCGGGCGATCCGTCTTATAACTTTAGATACAGAAAATGCTTTATAAGTGACACAAGAGCTCAATCTATAACAGAAGTATCACCAGAGCTATATATGGGAACAGTTCGATGTTCCACGCAAGTTAAGGCAATCTAGCCTGCTTTTTATGTTTTTTGTGTATATATTTATAACCAAGCCAGAGGTGGATAGTTATACATATATGTTAACAAGGAGACAATAATGGCATTTAATAATAGAATTTTCTATGCATGTCAAGCGGTCGCAATCTGTAAAACGGGTCATACCCCGTTGGCAGGATTAGGTGCAAACGCCGCGATGATGAAAGGCGTCCAGTCGGTTGGTATTACGAGTAATTTTACTCTTGATCAAGCATTCGAATTGGGCCAAATTGAAATCTACGAGAACTCGGAAGAAATTGCCGATATCGAAGTTACGATTGAAAAGGTTATTGATGGAGATAAGCTTCTTTATGGAGCTGCTTGTGGTAATACTGTCAAGACCGACATGGTTGCAGCAGGTAAAGGTAGATGTGATATCTACTTAGGTATCTTTACAGACGCAGACTCTACAACTGATGGTGATGCACCGCTACAGGTTGTAATGTGTTCTGGTATGTACGTTAGTTCTGTTTCTTATACTTATCCCTCTGATGGTAATGCCACAGAGTCATGTTCCTTTACTGGGAACGATAAGTTCTGGGCAGATAATACCGCTGGCGTTGTACCAAACCCCAGAACCAGTTTCGGCTCTCCGAGTAGTGGTTTTGATGGTACTAGCGTTCCATCATCTGGTCTTGTAAGAAGAACTAATGTTAAGATCGATGAATGCGACATTCCATTTGCAGTGAAATCTCAATCTGAGTACGACGCTTCAAGCAAGAGTCATGGTCGTCATATCGTGAGCATAAGCGCAAGTACCGACTTTGGTCGTGAAAGCATTATGGAACTCGGTAAATTTGGACCTTATCACAGGTATGCAGGCTTTCCAGTTGAAGTTACTAGTGAATGGGAAGTAACAGCAGCTAGTGGTGATATGGTTAATGTTTCAGGTAGTCATCCTAATCTTGGCTCCGGTGAGTCGATTATTATTAAAGATGATGCCGGTACAATCATTGACTTAGGGCTTAAGAACAAGCTATCTTCGGTTTCTTACTCTGGTGGCGACACTGGTGGTGGAAACGCAACAGTTACTTATTCTTACTCGACATTCAATAAGTTTAACATCAACGGTGGTGGAACTTACTGGTAGTAGATAATTCGCGATAGTCGCTAGCACACAATTCGGGACGTGTGCGGCGGCAAGCGAAAAAGAGACGTTGGAATGGATTAAGGAAGGGTTTAGATGTCAAATATAGATATCGAAAAAGCTTTATATAGAATTATACAAGGTCGCTTGCGCTATAAGGTGCGAGACGGCCTTGTTCTATATATACACGAACCTACACCAGAGATAATCTATGAGTCTTATGATGTTTACGATGAAGCCTATGAAAAGGCCTATTGGAGAGGTGTCTACGTCAAAGAAGAAGTCCTCCCCATACTCTTAGAAAATAATTATTGGAGCCCTCTAGATGATAAAGAGGCAGAAAAAGTTCAGAAGCAAATTGAAGATAAAAAGCTAGAAGCCTTTAAACAGTTTGTCCACAAGAAGCAGCTCGGTGCCATTAAGAGGGAAATATTCTACCTAGAGAAAAAATGGCAAACACTATGTCTAAAAAAGAATTCTCTAGACCATGTAACATGCGCGGGGTGCGCAGAGCTGACTAGAAGCCAATGGCTTATTGAGAAGACGACAAAATTTCCCAACGGCTCTCTCTATGACTGGAAAGAAGCCTCTATTCCTAGCGCTACGAACTATAGAGCCTCTAATGCTATTTCACAAGAGATGTATAGGTCTGTTGCTAGATCTGACACTTGGCGAGGAATGTGGGGCGCGGGCAAGGGAACAGAAATATTTGGAGTGCCCTTTTCTAGAATTACGCAGGAGCAGGCTAGACTTTGTATGTATGCTAGAATGTATGATAATGTGGCAGAAAGTCCGGAAGCTCCCATAGAGGAAATAATAGCGGATGATATTTGCCTTGACGGATGGTTCATAGACCAGAAGAAAAAACAAGACAAGCAGAAGAAACAAAACCAAGTTGACGGGATGATCTCGAATGATAAGATTAAGAACTCTGGAGAGGTATTTGTTATGGCTCAAGACAAAGAAGACGCCCAAGAAGTATACGATCTCAACGATGG
>DQKQ01000142.1 GCA_015660615.1 Flavobacteriales bacterium | reverse complement strand
CATCTACCTACTGTTGCTGATTAATATATGAGGTAAATTATTGGAATTTGATGATTTGAACGAGAAGAACTTTCTTCTCTATGCAATGAAACATTATGATAATCCACAGTGTGTAGAGGTTGAAGAGTTCACTGATGACTTGCGTAAAATCAAGTATATCAAACGGCTCTTCAACCAATACGCTATGGATGGAGCTTTAAAAGAAAGACTATTGTTGAACCATATCATCGTGTTCTACAATGTCTTTCCAGTTAGAGCAGCAACCAGAATTCTTTTCTACAAGATAGAAGAAAAATTCTGGCCGATGCTCAAGACTTTTTTAGTCTATCTGCATTTCATGCCAGAAGACAAGATTGAATCCATCAATGGAAAAGAGATTTTAGTATCAGATCTCCTAATGGATCAAGGAATCATAGACAGCCTTAGGGAGTTTGACAAGAATGCCATCACTTAGTGGAGTAATAAAACAAGCTTCCAGAGGTGCTGACTTATATTTTGTATTTCGTTTTCTTCGCCTACTTACAATGAAATGGACGAAGACTGATGCATACAAATATAAGATTATAGATGCCAAGGGCAACGCTCTTAAGCAGAGTAGCGAACTTGAATCAGTCGATGAGAAAGCAGCATACACGATGCTACACCGGATGGTGTTCAAGATTCGCCGATTGATTGAAAAGATTCCGCTGATAGGTAAGTCAATCCTAATGAACTATGCCGCGGCACTATTTCTACTCAAAGAACAAAACGACAAACGAGTTTGGACTGATGAGAACTACATGGAGCGAAAGCTTCAGGAGTTTTTAGAGTCTGATTGGGAAGAAGAAGCCGGTCAATTGAAAGAGGTGTTTAGAGGGCAATACGGATTGACTCAGGCTAATGAATTTTTGACTGAACGGGCAATGACTGATGGTGAAAAGAAGAAACGTGAAGATATTGTTCTATCTATGAAAAAGAAGTCTAGTGACCTTAAAGCTAAATATGGAGATGATTGGGAAAATATAATGTATGCCACCGCTACTAAACAAGCAATGGACGAAAGTATCACTGCAGATAAAGGAAGAAATATGAAAAATTTTACAGGGTTTCAACTTGATGAAATAAAATTTGAAGCTGGAAAGGTGTATCATCAAGATACGGATGATGGCCCACTATATTTCAAGGCCGGTGAGCAACAAAAAAATAAAAAATGGAAAGGTTTGGTCTTAGATATAGGCAAGAAGAAACCTAAAAATGGTTCGGCTGATGAAACTCTTCGATTCTGGAAAGCAACCCCAGATAGTGATATTCCACCATCATTGAAAGAATCAGTTCAGTTAGCAGAAAGAACGGGATATGCAAAGTTTTCACCTTTCCCCCCGAAAGTTTTGACTGATTTTGCAAAACGTGCAAAGAAAGCAGGATTGGATTTTGACCAATACAAGAAATTTGTCAAACAAACTTTTAAAGATGGTGCAGATGAAAATAATCATTATATCTGGGGCAGAGATGTTTATTTTCCAAAAGGTAAGCAACCGAATCTTGAATCAGTTCAGGTTGATGAAAAATGGAAAGAGGGTACTTATACACTGAAAGATGGTGAAACTGGTAAAGTACTTGGCAAGTATAAATCTGGAGCAGCAGCTCAAAGAGCAATGAATGATCTTGTGAAAAAAGCTGATTATGAAAATCTTAGTGTGGAACTGGATGAAGATGCGAAGATGGGAAAACAATCAGACGACCAACTGAAAAAAATATACAAGACCGCCTCTGAAAAAGATCAATCCTCACCAGCAAATAAAAGTTTCACTCAGCGGATTGCTAAGGAAATGAAAAAAAGAGGGATACAGGAAGAAGTCCCAACAAATTCAGCTGGTGGAGGTAATGTTGCAGGGCTTGGGGTAGGGCCTCAAGGAGAACCTGGCGTCCATCCAAAGAAGAAAAAGAAGAAACCTGCGTGGGAAGATTCCAGAGTATTGATGAATAAGTTTGCAGGTAAAGATGTTTTTATAGTAGATTCTGATATGTTCTACGACTGCAGAATGGGGAAAAAGAAATATCATAGATACGAGAAGTACGTTGGAACCCAAAGAACGGGTAATGCAATTAGAGAGTATGGTAGAAAATTTCCAGGCCGACCAATAATTTTACAAAACGGAGAAGATGGCCCTATGCTGTATCTTCGATATGGAAGGAGTTAAATGGCTGAAGAGCGAGGTATAGAACAGACTAAGGAATTGCTTGACTTTATTTTTTCCTTAGTAGAAGCAATTAAAAAATCAACAGCCGATGGCGATTTTTCATGGACTGATGGATTGAATTTCATTGAACCCTTGAAAAAAATAGCACCTGCATTAGACGATATAGAATCCGTAATTCCAGAAGTGATGGATTTGGATGCGGACGAATGGAATGAATTGATAGATTTTGTCCAAAGCAAATTTGACTTGGATATAGATCCCGATGATGATTCAGATATTGAATCGAAAGTCGAAGAAGCTCTGAATGCTGGTGTTGAATTATTGAGGTTGACACAATCATTCAAGTAGGTATATGGCAGAAGAGCTTCATGATGTTAAGCTCCAAGTCGGCCTGTTGCAACAAGAGGTTGAGGGTAGAGGAAGACAGATTGATGCTCTTTTATCTAAGCTGGACACAACCACAGACCGAATTGTAGAACTGACAGTAGAAATTAAATCATTAAATTCCCGCCAGGAAGAGCATCGGAAAGCGGATGATGAAATCCGTTCCGAGCTAAAACTTTTACATACACGCATCGGAACTGTTCATGATGAGATTGGCAATTCGGAACGCCGTGTAGTTGTTCAAATTAATAATGTAGAAGAGAGACTACGTTCAGTCGAACAGTGGAAATCTAAGCTAATGGGCATGACTACTCTTGTTGCTGGAGCTATTGGAGCTATAGCAGCATCCATCATAAGTTGGATGTCAAAATGAAAAACTTTACAGAATTTCTATCAGAAGCAGAATTAAAGACCAAGATTGATAAGCTTAGTGGTGGTAAGTATGATGGATGGTTTCTGGTAATGAAGTGGAGTGAGCGAGGTAAATTCTATCCAGACGGTAAGCCGTTCAAGTCAGAGAAAGAAGCAAAGGAGCACGAAAAAACACTTAGCTTGAGTAGTTTAGCTTATGATAGAATAAGTAAAGCTTGGAAGAAGGCTCATAGTAGTGTTCCCATAAGAAAATTTCCATCAAATGAATATCCGGCCAAGATATTACAAGCTATGAAAACTGAAATGGATAAGGAGTTCAAAAAGGAATTTCCAAAGGGCCCATTTACTGAAGCCCAACTCAAGCGTTCATTGTTTAGTGACAGTATAAGTCATGCTATGGATTCTTGGGATTATCTATCAGGCGTCATTATAAAGAAGGGGAAGAAATGAAAAACTTCACAGAATATACCAAAATTACAGAAGCCCGAGACGCTTATATTTTCGACACTAAGCCCAAAACACTCAAGGACGCTGAAGACCCAGAGGTGCAGATTACTGGATGGAGTCGAATGCTGCTAAGTCAGTATAAAGCAAAATTTGTTCGTGCTTCAGAAGATTTTGTGAAATGGGCAAAGGGTGAGAGTTATGAATATATCGAGGATAAGATGAGCTCATATCATGGGATGTTAGAGGGTATTCAAAACATTGAAGACCAGATGAATAAACCAGCATGGAAGAAAAAAATAACAATGCTGAAGAGAGCTGGAAAATGAAAAAGTTTGACCAATACTTGGTCGAATTTGACTTCCCCCAAATCTATTGTGATATGGATGGTGTGGTAGCAGATTTTGTTAAGTTCACTGCAGACCATCTTGGAACAGCATTTAATGATGATTACTGGAGTGATTTACCTGATGATTTATTCTTACAACTTCCAAAGATGCCAGATGCTGACCGTCTTTGGGGCTATATCAAAACATTCCAACCATTCATGCTTACAGCAGTTCCAAGGGAATCACGGGGCCCTATTGCAAAACGAGCATGGAAAGATAAGACTCGTTGGATGAAAACAAATTTCAGACTTCCAGCAGACAGGATGAGAATTGTCTCAAGGATAAATAAGAAGAATTTTGCTGTAGATGGCAGAGATAAAAGACCAAATATATTGATTGATGACCATCTTAAAAATATAAAGGAATGGAAAGGAGCAGGAGGAATAGGAGTCCACCATACAAGCGCTGATTCAACCATAAATGATTTAAAACGAATAGGGTTTCCATAATAAACAAAGGGTACAGATGAATGAATTATTCGCGGTAGATGAGTTGATAATGATGGCGGTTATATTATTCTCGTCATTTTGGATATTTCTATTCAATTATAGAACAGATAATAAAGACAAGTATGAAGGTAATAAGTGGCTCATAGGATTGGACTTACTCATTAATATGGGTATGTCACTTACTGGCTACTTATTAATTTCTATCGTATTTAATAATGTTCCGCAATTAGCACCGTACATAAGTTATCGGTATCCAGTAGGATTTTTATTCGGACTCACTTCTAATGTAAGCATACCAATAGTCTTAAAGTGGTTCCAACAACAAATTACTAAAAAACTGAACACTATAGGAAAAAAGTGAGGTAGATTATGGCAAAGTCAGATTCAGAACATCAAGAGGAACTGAAACTTGAACCAGTTAAAGAGATTGAAATTGAAACAAAAGATTTAGTAGTATCCAGTAAAATTTGGATATTTGTGATTATTGGATTACTTGCATACGCAATATTCATGGTGCTTCCAGATATTAATGAGAGAATGGTATGGATAGAAAAAGATTTGAACTCTGTATTAGTGCAATCAGAAAGATTTAAAAAATCTACTAGAGTATTCGCAAGAGACAATAAATGTGCTACTTGTCATTTAAGCCCAGACCATTTACTTCATAATTTACAATCCAAGTATCCAAGTTATAGTGATATTAAAGCATTTATGAGAATTGGTCATCAAAGATATTACACGGTTGCAACTCCAGTTCCTGATGAGGAATTAATGGTAGTATACAGGACACTAAAATGAAGACATTTAAATCATATCTAGCAGAAGCTCCAGGCTGGAGTGGTAGTCTATCTGAAAAACTCTTTGATATTGGTTTCCATCAAGGCTTTGAACGAGGCGGTAATTTAGTAGGGTTTTGGTTGCCAATATCTTCACCCATATTCAAGAGAATTGGAATTGAAGAAGTTAGGGCTACTGTATTTCATGTAACGGATAAAGTACATTACCCCACCCTAAAGAAATTACAAGGAAAGAAGCAGTCTATCTCGGCATTTTTTGGGATGAAGGCTGAGTATTTTGAGCAAGGTGTTCAGACACAGGGTGGAGTTGTTGCTGAACTGGATGCGAATATACTATCGGCATGGAAGGGGGATGTAATGAGCTCCCCAGATAAGGGTGGTAGAAGATGGGTTAAGTTAGCTCATTTTAAGGGAGTAGATAGAGATCAAAATATCTCGAAGGTATTGGTGGGGGTTGAAAAGTTGATAGGCAAGTTGTTGCTGAAATATCATTCTAGTACATATATGAGAAATCATGATGGGAACTTGGATCCGGTGAACTATCCCGGGCATTGGCAAGCACTTGGCCAGATTTTAGGAGACAAGCGCAGTCCTACCAGAGATACAAAAAAATTAGGCTTATTGATTAAGGATTACATTGACGGCATGGAAAAGGTTATGAAATCTAATGTGAAACAATTCAAAGAGATTTTCCAAGGTTATTTAAGTACCAGATTTACCGATAATGAATGGGATGAGCAGATAGTCAATAAAATTAAAATCAAAAAAGTTCATCTTGTATTTAGCCCCGCTTGGTATAGGCCTGATATGTCTGGTGATCCTGATGAAGACGATTATAAGGGCTATGAAGATTTTATTGAAGAATTAAAAGCTGATGGCATAGTGGGAAAATATTATAAAGATCCTTTTGACCTAGAAAAGTACATAAGTAATGTTGCTACGTTGGAAACTGGAAGGTAGTAATGAAACCATTTAAAACTTATATTGCTGAATTATTTGATAAGCCACTGCCATATAGGAAACTTGGTAAGTTAAAACCCGCACAACGAGGTGTGCACCAATCAATTGATTATGAGTTTTCAATAGAAATAGATGAGGTAACAACAAAAGTTACGACAACTTTTAGAGATGTAGATGGTACTGAGCAATTTAGTGTGGAGTTTGATGTAGGAGATAAATTCAACATTACAGGATTAGCTGGTGCTGCTGCTATAAAAATATTTACTACGGTTACTGCACAAATAGTAGATTTTATTAAATCAGAACAACCAATCAAAATTGAATTTACGGCAGCCAAGGCGCGTGGAGAGGGGTCATCGAGATCTAAATTATATGATAGAATGACAAAACGTCTGACTCCCAAGGGATATATTTTGGATGCTCACCCGTGGCGAGATGGTTCACGGCAGTATACATTCACTAAGGTGGAATAATGAACCCCGTTGGTAAATTTATTATAGCTTTAGTTTGGGTATTTTGGGTGATGGCACTGTCCACTGTTGAGGGGCAAAAGCCAATGATGGATCATAGTAAGATGACTTTGGAAGAAATTGAAGATGTCAAACAGATGGTAATGGATATGGAGCATACTCCAAAACCAGAATATATTCCAACATACGGTAGTACATTTGATAGAGTAAAAGAACAAGGTTATGTCAATTGCGGAACTAAAGAAGATTTTAAAGGCTTCTCTGAGGCGATCTGGAGTGAAGGTGTAGGAGAAACACTTTGGTTTGGTTTTGATGTTGATATTTGTCGGGCAGTAGCTGCTGCAGTGCTTGGAGATGCAGACGCAGTAAAGTATGTAATAGTGGATGGAAGAACTAGATTTGAGTATTTGATAAATGGCACGATTGATATGTTATCTGCTGCTACAACTTATACGTTTACGAGAAATGTAACTAAAAAATTAGAATTTCTTCCTACTACATTTTATGATGGGCAGGGGTTCATTACTAAAAAGGTTCTAGGAGTTTCCTCTGTCAAACAGATGGTTGGAGCTAAAATATGTTTTAGTTCAACTGGAACTGCAGCAAAGAACATTGCAGACTACTTTCAGTTACATGAAATAAAATATATTCCTATAGTTGTTCCAGTTGGAGAGAACTCAAAAGATTGGTACATACGAGGTGATTGTGATATGTATGGTACTGATAGGTCTGGTTTAGCTTCAAACAGATTGAGTTTTTCAGACCCAGAATGGCATATCATTTTACCAGAGATTATATCAAAGGAACCACTTGGGCCAGTAGTCAAGTATGGAGATCAGCAGTGGTCTGATGTTGTTAGATGGTCAGTCTATGTACTTTTTATAGCAGAAGAGTTAGGAATTAATTCAAAAAATATAGACGATTTTAAAGAGAATATAGATCCAAATATTCAAAGATTTATGGGTGAATTGAATGGAGCTCATCATTCAAATCTTGGATCAAAATTGGGGTTAAATGCAGAATGGTCTTATAATATAGTAAAACAAGTGGGGAATTATGAAGAAATATATGAGAGAAACGTAGGAGAGGATACACCTCTAGGCCTTGCTCGTGGATTGAATAAACTCTATACAAAAGGAGGATTGCTATATGCACCACCTTTAAGGTAAAGAATGTTCAAATGGTTCTCGGTAGTTAGTGGTATTCTCTTGGTGTTGTGGATTTACTATATTATTATGAGTGGAATAGCATATAAACTTGATTATGATAAAACTCATTTTCCATGCACTTATATTAAAGGGATGTGCACAGTAAAGGCGACATGGAAAAATTGTTCAGGGAGGCTGCACGGAGTACCATACAGATATTGTGAACAAAAGTTAAACCGCTTATGAGACATTGGCACGAAGAACATTTAAGCGGGTCAGACCATGAGGGTGGTAAAGTAGGACAGTCTGCTGTATTCAGTAAGGTTCCAGAAGATCGTACTGCTGTAGATAACATCCTTCGCATCAATCATGGCAATCAAATGAGATTGGGTTTGATGGCAGATGCTAAAGCCAATATTATGATAACGGTGTCTTCCATCGTTTTTTCTATTACTATTGCGAACCTTGACAATCAAGTAATGAAATATCCATTATTATCTTTTGCATGTGGATGTTTCTTTTCTTTATTGTTTGCTATCTTTGCTATTATTCCAAAAACGAGTTATCCAAAGGTAAAGGGTAGTGAGGAAATAGACCGAAAATCTCCTTGGTTCAACCCATTATTTTTTGGTCATTTTGCA
>DQKQ01000182.1 GCA_015660615.1 Flavobacteriales bacterium | reverse complement strand
TCCATTTCTGCGCATTAATTTCTGATAGATTCAAAGACTCTAGAATTCTCGTATAAATACCCATTCTAACTCCAAAAAAAGATTATAGCTTCCTACATTATTTATAATTATCTTAACCTGCTATCGGTTCAGGTGGGTCTGGAGGGCCTGATTTTGGCATTATGCAACATTTCTGGTGAGCTTCGATGAAAACCTCAGCGTCAAGATCATGCCAACCTATGCATGTCTCATCATCCATTATTTCTGCGACCAGATTGCCGTGCTGGTCTTCCATAATGTAAACGAGATTGTTGATAAATGTGTGGGACTTGTCTGTGATGAATAGGCAGTGAGCCATTACACCAAGTTCTGGATAGATATAGTATTGGCCTGGTTCAAAGGCCATTACGGCGGGAGCATTTGCTAAAGAATTTTTAAACTTCTCCTTTCTAACTTCATCTAAATTGATTATTTTATTCTGGCTCACCTGTAACCTTCAGTGGAAAGTTATGTTCACGAGCAGATTCTGTTACATCGTATATCTTGGATTCAGCTATCTGATAATCATAAATTCCAGCAATAGCCTTACCTTGTTTGTGTACTTCTAGCATGATAGAGTTCGCTTCTGGCTCAGATTTACTAAAATATGCTTGCAATGACCATAAAACGAACTCCATTGATGTATAGTCATCGTTATGATAAATTACCTTGAATTTATCTGGTATGCGTGGATCTTTCTTTTTCTTCTTTTCCGGTGGTCTATCCATTACTTCAGCATCTTCTACTGAGTCTATGTGTTCCATATTACATTTCTGTATTGATGGTTAGCTTCTCTGGTGCTTGTTGGATTGGGGGTGGGCCCGGTTGCTGCTGTTGTTTTGCCATTTCTTGTTGTTTCTCGTAAGATCCCTTATCTATGAAATCAGCATTGAATGATATGCTTCTTCGCTCTTGGTCACCTTCAGTCTTGAATGGATACACACAATGCTGGAGATGTGCAGGAAACAGAAAAAATTCACCCACTGCTGGTTTAACTTTCACCATGTTACGCGTCAAGCGAGAATTAATACCTGCACCCCCAATGAACATGATACAACCATCATCATCCCGTTCTGGCTTAGTTGATGGCAGATATTCTGGAATTTTGAGATATAGTACCGTTGACATTGCACATTCAGTATGAACATGCAGTGGATTATATTCTCCTTCCCATTGACTGATAATCCAGGCGCTCTTCATTTGTGTCATCCATTGTATATCTTTAATCTTATCAACATCATAAAAAGCTGCTTGTTGTATTGAACAAGCTTTAACATATTCACCAACAACATTCATAAGCCAATTGAATACCGTGCCACCTGTGACTTTATAATCCATCATCAACTCATGTGGTATCAAAGGCTCATCCTCAATTTGTCCAGCAAGATTTTCTCCCCAATTTTTACGGTCAGGGTCTTGTAGTACTTGGTCTGTAATGTCAAGTAGTGCATTTAGCATAAATGGAGGCAGTACAACTCTCCATAAAACATCAGCCCAAGGCATGATAGGAACAACCTCAAGTTGTGTTACTCCAGCTTTACCTGCTTTTCTATCTAATCGTTCTTGGTTTCTTCGTTGTTGTCTATTCATAGTCGAATCCCGAAAAATCTCGCTTTTTAAATTTTCCATTTGTTGCTACATCAAATGAGGGTGTATCATCTTCTTGGCCAGTATCGACCAATTCATCTTGAGCTGCTTGACTCACATCAAACAGTCTCATCTTTGCTCTATCAATACCTACCACAAATTTACGATTTATAGTAGGGTCATTATATCTATTCTTCAACTGCTTTACTAGTATTTGTCCGAGCTGTTCCATTTTTTCTGTTGAAATGATGGCAAACATAAAATCCGCCGTAGCAGGTAATCCAAAAGATTCGCTTGTGTCTTCCAGACCCACATCCGTATTGGAGTATCCTGCCCTTGTTGTTTGAGTTGCTGATACAATCGGGATCTTATTTTCCACAGCAAATCCACGGAGCTCCTCAGCAATGGATTTGATATAGGTATACGAGTTGACATTTGCACCTGCCTTTATTCTAGAGGATGTACATATATTAATATAATCAACAAAAATAATATCAGGTACAAAAGACCTTTTTAGATTCAGTTCATTTAACAATGCACGAAAATGATTAACACCTGCTGAAGCTGTGGGGTATTCTTTAACAATTAGTTTACCCTTAATTGTTTTATTTAGATTACTAATTTTTCTGTCATAAATGTCTTTGGGTAATTCATGCAAATCATCTATTGAAACATCTAGCAAATTAGCATCAATTCTTTCTGCTATTTTTTCTTCTGCCATCTCTAATGTAATATAAAGTACATTTTGGTTTTGAGATAGACAAGAAGATGCTACATGGCACATGAACAATGACTTACCAACTCCAGTACCCGCAAGACAAATATTTAACGTCTTCTGTGGTAATCCTCCTTTTGATATTTTATTAAAATATTCCAAATCAAAAGGAATACGGTCTTCCACACGATGATAATAATCAAAGCGGGCATCGCTATCATCAAGGTAATCATGCCCAACATGAGGATCAAAACTAACAGCAAGGGCATCAGAAAGAATGTCAGGAATAGCCCCCTTATCAGCCGTGGACTTCGGATTGTCCAAGATTGAGATTGATTCGACCACTGCATTGTAGATTGCCTTATCTTGGCAGAATTTTTCAGTGATGTCCAATAGCCAGTTGATATCCGTGTACTCTTCTGAATTGGAATTGATTTCATCTAAAAGCTCTATTGATTCTTTAAACTCTTCCTCGTTTATTTTCATCTCTTGAAGCTCAATCACCAGAGCTTCTTTTGAGGGTAGAGTATTATATTTAATTACAAAATCATTTACTTTATCGTATACTATCTTATCAGCATTTTCTGTAAAATACTCCATTTTAAGAAAGGGCAAAACCTTTCTGGTGTACTCTTCATTCTGTAGTAAGTTCTTCAGTATCGCTGTTTCTGTTCTCATTTTCTGCTGATTTCCATAATAGTTCAATTATTGCTTCACCAATTTTCTTTTCAAATTCTTCTCCCTGCTCATCAGTAATGTCTCTCTCACCAATATCGCCTGGCACCATCATAAAATCATATTCATAGTCACAATTAAGTGAGCCATCTTCATTCAATTTCCGGTAAGTTTGAAAATTTTTATACTTTAATATAACATTTGCAAAGGGCCCTTCTATGATTTGAATACAGAGATCGTTATCATCAGTATCAATTGGATTCGGAACTACCCGAAACCAGTTATCCTTCAGTCTGCTCTTCGGAATTACTGGTGCTAAGTTCGGCATCATTTCCCCTTCCATAAGTAAATTCTTTATTAGCAGCTACTTCCAAGGCATCCATAACATCATCTGTAAAATATTTTTCTGGTTCCTTCATTATTTTTGTACCAAATATTTTTGTACCATCTGGCAATTCATAACGAGTTGATACTTTCTTAAGTATACCATATTTTTCAGCTAAGTCAAGCAATCCATGATATCTACTAAGCCCCTCATCATAAGTCAAAAGAACATCAACTTGTTTGTTTTCTTTGGTAAGTCGCGACTTGTAATTTTTACAATGAATGATATTTCCGATCACATCAGTTCCATCCTTTTCTTTCCTCTTGGAGAGAAACACGATGTTAGATGCAGCATACTGGAGCCCAGAACCACCGCCCATTACACTTTGTGGAAACATGGTTCCAACCTGCTTATAGGTGTGATTGGTGACTAGTAAAGGAATACCAGCCTTAGCAAGTTTCAACGTAAGAACTCTGAACGCACCCTTTACGATTCGTGCCTTCGTCATATCTACCTTGTCCGCACCCGCAGATACATCACCCACTTCTTTAGCTGTAGATAACATTCCCAGACTATCGAGACAAAGCAATAATGGTTTGTCACCCTTTTCTATATGAGTGTCAACTACTCTGGAGGCTTGATTTGCAAACTCCTGAATAGTTGCTACTGGAAGTTGAACAAATCGGTTAGGGTCAATGCCACGCTCCTCAATCATCTGTGGAGTAAGAGCAGATTCTGACTCAAAGTAAAGAACACCGCCGCTAGGATTATCTGCAAGAAACTGTCTGCACAACCCCAATATAAAGAAAGACTTTCCAGTTGCCGATTCCCCAGCAAAAGCAGTAATCTTATTTGTCGGCAACCCCTTGTACAGGCTTCCAGAAATAAGTGCATTAAGTATATAACTTCCCGTATCAATATATTCATCTACATTTCCTAACATTCCATCTACAACCTTAGATGCATATTCATTACCAGTTGCAGATATCAATTCATCTAAAAAATCACTCATATTCATTATTCCTTTTTTGTATTTCAGTCATTACTCTTACTACTAAATGATTGAGCTGTACTCTATCACTATAAGATTCTGACCGTTCTCTGCCCCTTATTAGCTCATCATAATGAGTATTTAAATCTTCTAAAAACCATCCTCCATAGTCAATTTCCTGACCGTCCATTTATACCTTTAAGTAAAAAAATTCATAAGGGTGGATTTTCTTTCGTAGTCCCAACCAATAGTGTCAAGTAGGCCCCGCATCGGGTCAAGAAATGATTTTTGAAATTGCCTATCATAATCAATATAATTATCTAGTTTAAATTCTTTAGGTAATGTAGTCAACATAGCAATAGAAGAATCACCAGTAGGATTAGGTTCTTTTAAATATGTATATTTAATCTTTTCCCCTTCTTGAATCATGAGATATTTTTTCGTCAACTTGTTTTTCTGTAACATCATATTATAAATTAACGAACCCTTGACATGCAATGGCGTAGACTTTCGATAAATTGAAGCTGAATCTGCATATTTTTTAAGACCTCTGACAGACCGCGGAAATGCTACATCCTCGGCAGGAAGTCCCTTAAACTGTTCACGATAACTATCAATGAAGTCTATAACATCGTCTTCTGTTCCATTCATTACAATCACGAATGCTTTCTTCAAAGCATTGCGAACTGTCTCTGGAGTTGAAGACTTGACCGCCTCAATCCCCATTATCTTGAGTTTGGGTTCATCATACTGAACACCTTCTGAATTATGAACATTCAGAATATAATGTTTCTTAGCAGTCCAGATACCGACATCAGCCAATACCTCGCGTGTCATTACCATCTTCTGTTGAAAGGCATTAACATACTCTGCCATCTCATCATAACAATTATCAATTACACCTTTGAGTTTACCCTCACAGACCGTATCCATAAACTTAATAATTTTATCTGTATCAGTAAGCCCTACTTTCTGTACGAGTGAATCAAAAGCAATGTATAGAGAATCGGTGTCAGAAGCAATGACATAATCTTTTCCATCAGTCTCCAGTAATTTGTTCAAATACTTGTTGACTGCATTCTCTGCCCAACGGATAGAAAGTTGACCAGCAACAGACACCGCCTCAGCATTCCTCTCATCATAATATCGGAACCATTGATTACCAAGAGCCCCATAAGCTGAGTTAAGAGCAATCTTCAAATTTAATTGACGAGTATGATACTGGGCCAATTTATTAGAATCAGCATTACTACCTTTTTTCTGTTCCGCAATCAATAAGTCCTTATACTTCACACGGTCAGTATACATCTGCTCCATTAGTGCAGGAAGAAACCCCTGTTTCTCGCGAGTGTATAATGAACCATTTGGAGTCATAGTTAAATTTTTCTCCTTGAGGAAATCCGTATCAGTCTCACGATTAAGCATAGAGTCCACCATTGAACCAGTAGGATGCATTCCAACCAGAGTCTCTGGAGAAATGTTGTACTGCATAATCAAATGTGGATACAGAGAATTTAAATCGAAACTACCTACCCATTTATGCCTACCCACTTGTGGTGTTTTTACATAAGCACCCTCATACGCACTAGTTTTCTCATCATGTTTCTTTTGGGGAATTACAATATTCTTTTCTCTAAGATGATTGTAAATGATCATATCCCACATCTTTACTGGACTGAATACATCATTATAATTAATCTTAGCCAAATAAGCTAGAGAAATTATCATCTCAAGAATTTTCATTTTCTCCTCAAGACGCTCAACTAAAACTACATCATGTACGTTATAGTCCACAAACTTCTGAAAATTTGTTTTGTATAATTCATGGAGTGAAGCATATTCTGAATAATCTAATTTCTTTTCTCCAAGTTCTACATAAGCTATGAAGTTCAAAGCATACGATTCCCTATTCACATAAGTGAACTTACCATACGCATCCATATAGTCAATACTGGAAATTCCAATAATGTCATAAACTTGCTGTTTTCTACCACCCATCAGGTTCACTTCTTGCTCTCTAAGCCATCCCCAAGGAGAGAGCTTATCAGCCATCTTTGAACCAAGTATCCTAACGATGCGGTTTACTAGATACGGAATATCAAAAAAACGACTATTCCAACCAGTAACAATATCTGGATAATCGGCAGACCAATCTAGAACAAATCTTTCAAGTAATTCTACTTCATCTCTGCAATGAATATATTCTACACCACTTGGTGGAGTATATTTACCACAAGCATAAACATTGAACTTACCATTACATTTTATAGAGATAGCAAGAACTTCTTCATTAGCTTCTCTGATATTGGGGAATCCATGCTCTGAGCCACACTCAATATCAATGAATGCAATTTTAATCTTAGATAGATCGTAATCTATCATGCCCTGATATTGGTCAGAAATGAATGAATACTGGAATTGCTCGACCCCATAGACATCGGAACCATAGTCTCTCATAGCCTGTCTAGACTCTTTCATAGAGCCCCATTTAACAGGAGAAACCACTTTACCGTCTAAAGTTTTCCAGTTTGAATTTTTCTGTGAAGGAACATATAAGGTGGGCTCATAGCGAACCTTTCTTTGGAAAGGTACTCCATGACCATCAACACCCCTCAACGCAATAAAATTACCGTGAGGTTGTACATTAGTATAAAACATTTATTGGTATTTTTGATAGGAAATTTCTAAGTTGTCAAATATATTATAACACCATTTAACCTGTTTGTCAACCCATAATATTCTACCCGAAAAGGCACCAATCAAAAATAAAAATTGAAGGTACATTTTTAGGAAAATGCCTATTAAAATAGAAGACCCTCTTTGTATAAAGTCTTGCCCTTGATTCTTAAAGCTGTCGTAATTTTTTGACGGTTTGAACCATCTTTTTTGAAAGAACAATGTACCCATCCGCTGTTTGGCTTTCCTTTAGTATAAAACTCTAAAATAAGCTGATCAAAATCTAATTCGTTACTAATCCAAGTTGCAACTTCGGCGTTTGGAGTTCCCATCTGTTCAAAATCTGCGGCCTGACCGAAACAATGTTGACTTGTTTTGGAACCACCTACCTTACTATTCAGGTCTGGGGATCTATAGCCACTGTTGACTGCAATAACTCCAAACTTTTCTCTAACTGGTTGCAACACATGATGTGTAAGTATAGTGAGATTCACAATTTCTTCGAGTCCAGGCTCATTTGCAATTCCCATTCTATCTGCTGTTGAACTCTTTGTAAGTTCATTCAGCCAAAAGTTTTGTGATAATCTCATGTTTCCCTTACTTCACTATTTCAAGTGATTGTGTATTAGGATCAAATCTAACCTTGACCGTCATTTCTATTGGTAAAATTTTTCCATCTTTTAGATTTATTGGTAATTTACCCTCAATTGCACCTATCAATGCTTCTCTTGCACTAGTAAAGGTATGAGTTGGGTCTTTTTTGACAATTTCATCCAGTTCTTTTTTAGCTTTATCTGGGAGTACATCATCAATCATTTTTTCTACATGGTCTTTTGCTAGGTTTTGAGCCCTGTCAATCACTAGTCCAGCGACAACATTAAATAATAATCCTGCAAGAGGTAACATAATTTTCCTTAATTTATAACTTCAGCGTCTTCAACATCTTCTGTCCCGACTACTTTATTTAGGATTTCAGTAACCCATTCTGGGCCACGTTGTGTATCTGGGAAACCATCTACTGAGGCTCTCCAAACAATATCAGCACCAACTTCAATGATAATGTCATCTTCTGGAATTTCCATTTTCTGAACATCAGATGGCTTACCTACGAGTTGTGGCTTGTGGTTTGCAATACCTGCAGTGATTTGAATACCATGAGGAAATCCATACTTTTCATTCATATAGATGCGGACTGATCTTCCACCCTCAAATACTGGTGCCCTCATACTATCGGGAATTTCCATATTTTCCATCCCCTTACCAGTCGAGGTATCAAGGACTACACCCTCATCTTCGTTTTCTGGTTCCTCAAACTCTTGCTCTACTTTTACTGTTTTATCTTCCGTATTTTCTTCGGTATCAACCTTAAATACTTCTTCTTCTTTTGCCATTTTAACTCCAAATAGTAGTGGGGGGCAATTACCCCCCGCGTAATAATTAAGTACCGATTTGAATAAGCCGTGGCTTCTTCTCATCAGGTATCACTCTCTCAAGATTGATGATAAGCATACCATCCTTGAGATCCGCACCCTTTACAACTACATCATCGGAAAGAGTATAGGTACGAGAAAAGGAACGCCTTGCGATTCCTTTATGTACGAAAGAATCAGAATCTTCTTCCTCTTCTTTTTTATCTTTAGAACGAATGACTAATTGGCCATCTGTAAGTTCCACCTCAATATCATCCTTTGAGAAACCAGCAAGGGCTAACTCAATGACATATTGAAGATCATTTACTTTTCGTATATTGTATGGTGGATATCCCTGTTCACGATTAGTGTCCATATCGAAAAAACGGTCAAAGACTGAATCGAATCCTACTGAGAATCCCATCATCTTCTGAACGTCTTGGGGCGTAAACGCGGAGTGTCGTGCTAACTGAAACATAATGCCTCCTTATAAAGCGAGGTTAAAAATA
>DQKQ01000095.1 GCA_015660615.1 Flavobacteriales bacterium | reverse complement strand
TTCTTCTATGACATCGGACCACCATACCTCTTCTACTTGAGAGCAAATGTCATCGGCTGTTAGTTGAGGCCAAGTCACAAGATCTTTACATTCAAACGTGGGTGATAACAATTGAGGAACGGAAAATGTTATAACAGGTCCAGTGGTGTCAACCACATTCACGACATGTGTGTCGATTCGTGTGTTATTACACCCGTCTATAATGGAAAACTCCCATCTAAATTCTATTTCTGCTGCGCAAAGTCCGGAGACAGTGTCGAGGTTAATTGTTTGGTTTACATCTGAGCAATTGTCCGAAAAATCAACCTGAAACACACCGCTAATTAAATAATCTAACAAATCCCAATTATCACAGCTAACCGATGTGTCTGGCGGAAATACTGTAAACTCGGGAGGTTCAAAATCAACAACATCTATCGTTTGGCTTTCACACAAAACACCCTCCCCGCAACCATAATCCACAAGATCACCCGAAGCAGAGGAAAATGTTCTGGTAATTTGAATAACCACATTCGGATTACTCAAATCGTCACAGTTTAAAGAATCTACATGGACTTGCATCTCAATTTGAGAGTTGAGGTCTAAGCTTAAGTCGTCACAAGGGTGAACGAACACACCGGTAGTATTTGTGTAGATAAAACCCCAATCTACATCACCGCAATCAATAGAAAAATTCTCTGGTATAGTTAGACAATTAAGCTGAGCATATACACGGCTTTCAAATGCATTTATCACTATAAATGTGATTATACATAAAATATGAAACCGGTAAATCATAAAATTAATCACAACACTAAGATATCATATACTTCAACGCCTTGTTATAGGTAACTTTGTCATCTGTAAACATTCAATATTGCAAAAAACAAAATCGCAATGAGCCAAGAAGACGGATTGAAAAAAGTGATAAGCCACGCGAAAGAGTATGGATTTGTATTTCCAAGTAGTGAAATTTATGACGGCTTAAGTGCAGCTTACGACTATGGTCAACTTGGGAGTGAGCTGAAAAACAATATTAAAGATTATTGGTGGACGTCGATGGTTCGTATGAATGACAACATCGTGGGTATTGACGCCTCGATTTTTATGCATCCGAAAACTTGGAAAGCTTCCGGTCACGTTGATGCTTTCAACGATCCTCTTATTGATAATAAGGACAGTAATAAGCGCTATCGAGCAGATGTCTTAATCGAAGATTATATCGCTAAAATCGAGAAAAAGATTGACAAAGACGTTTCAAAAGGACTAAAGCGTTTCGGTGATGATTTCAACGAGGTTGAGTTCCGATCAACTAACGTAAACGTTCTGCGCCGCCAAACAACCATTGACGAAATAAACGGAAAGTTCAAGGACGCAATGAATGCCGAAAATCTGGCGGGGGTGAAGACTTTGATTGAAGATTTGGGTATTGTTTGTCCAGTTAGCGGTACTAAAAACTGGACTGACGTGCGCCAGTTTAACCTTATGTTCAGTACTGAATTAGGTGCCGTTAGTGGCGATTCTGGGGTTATATACCTTCGTCCAGAAACTGCTCAGGGAATTTTTGTGAACTACTTAAACGTTCAGAAGAGTGGTCGCATGAAACTTCCTTTCGGTATAGCCCAAATAGGAAAAGCATTCCGCAACGAAATTATCGCCCGTCAATTTATTTTCCGTATGCGTGAATTTGAACAAATGGAGATGCAATTTTTCGTTAAGCCAGGAACTCAAGAAAAATGGTATGAGTACTGGAAAGAGGAGCGTAAAAAATGGCACTCTACGCTAGGTTTAGGAGATGAAAACTACAAATTCCACGATCACATTAAGCTCGCTCACTATGCAGATGCTGCTTGTGATATTGAGTTCAATTTCCCAATGGGTTTTAAGGAGTTAGAGGGAATACACTCTCGAACTGATTTCGATCTTAAAAGTCACGAAGAGTTTTCTGGGAAAAAGCTAAGGTTCTTCGACCCAGAAACAAAAGAGAGTTTCGTCCCTTACGTAGTAGAAACGTCTATAGGGCTTGATAGAATGTTCCTTGCTGTTCTATGCAACTCGTACAAAGAAGAGGATTTGGGAGAGGGCAACTCTCGAACGGTGTTGAGTATTCCTTACGCACTTGCTCCTGTTAAAGTCGCCATTCTACCTCTTGTGAAAAAAGATGGTCTACCTGAAAAAGCCCGAGAGGTTCTTTCTAAACTACGACTCAATCACAACTGTCAGTACGATGAGAAGGATGGGATAGGTCGACGATACCGCAGGCAAGACGCTATAGGAACTCCTCTCTGTATTACTATAGATCACGATACTTTAAATGACGATGCGGTTACAGTTCGTGAGCGCGACGGTATGAGTCAAGAGAGGGTTGCAATTTCTGACCTTCCGGCTTACGTAGAGTCAAGAGTCGGGATGGCTACACTTTTCTAAATGACAATCTCCGATCTAAATATCAGAGGGCGCAGAGCGTTAGTGCGAGTAGATTTCAATGTCCCTTTAGATAAATCAGGTAATGTTCAAGACGACACAAGGATTCGTCGTGCGCTCCCAACAATCAAAGCCCTTTTAAAGGGTGGTGCTTCTGTCGTTTTAATGAGCCACCTTGGAAGACCAAAAGGTGTTTCAGAGGAGTTCAGTTTAAAGCAAATCGTCTCTCATTTAGAAGGTCTGCTTGGAAATTCTGTACAGTTTGCAAGTGATTGTGTTGGCGATAGTGCTCTAGATGTATCACAAAACCTCAAACAAGGGGAAATAGCTCTTCTTGAGAATTTAAGGTTTCATGAGGAGGAAAAAAGTGGTGATGAATTTTTCGCAGGCCAATTGGCTGAAAATGGTGATCTATATATTAACGACGCATTTGGAACGGCCCATAGAAATCACGCATCAACAGCTGTAATCGCTCGCTTTTTCCCTGAAGACAAGGCTTTCGGTAAACTTTTAGAGGGTGAAATTTCCGCTTTGAGTAAGGTTATGTCTAATCCCGCAAGGCCACTTCTCGCTATAATAGGAGGGGCTAAGGTTAGTAGTAAGCTCACCGTTTTAGAAAATCTGGTAGAGAAGGTGGACAAGCTGATGATAGGTGGGGGAATGGCTTACACTTTTATACTTGCTAAAGGCGGTAAGGTGGGTGCTAGTTTAGTAGAAAAGGAGATGGTAGTAAGAGCGAAAGCTATTTTAGAGAAGGCTGCAAGTAACTCCACAGAAATCCTCCTTCCTGAGGACTCAATTTGTGCGGATAAGTTCTCAGCCGATGCAAATTTTGTGGTTTTCAATTCTGATGAAATCAAAGAAAACTGGATGGGCCTCGACATAGGCCCTAAAGCTTGTGAAAAATTTGCCGCTGCTGTAAGTGAAAGCAAAACTATTCTTTGGAATGGTCCTATGGGTGTCTTCGAATTTGAAGCTTGCTCTAAAGGTACATTCACAGTGGCAAATGCTCTAAAAGATGCTACAAAAAAGGGGGCTTACACGCTTGTCGGTGGGGGAGATTCCGTTGCCGCAATTAATGTTTGTGGACTTGCTAATGATGTAAGCTATATGAGCACTGGTGGAGGAGCTATGTTAGAATACTTGGAGGGGAAAACTCTCCCTGGAATCGCAGCAATACTAGATTAATACTAGATTTATTTTTCTATTATTTCGTTCATTACAAACATACTTTTTACTTGGGCAATATTATCTAATGCAGCAAGTTTTCTTGTTATAAATCTATGATAGTGATCCATGTCTGGGACATTAATCTCCAGCATATAATCTGATATTCCCGTTAGGTGATAGCATGATCTAACTTCTTTAAAGCTTCCTATATCGTGTTCAAATTCTTCAAGAGCTGCTCGTTCATGTAGTTTCAGATTCACGCTGCAAAACGCTTTAAGCCCTAAGCCCATCTTTTTCCTATCAAGCTTGACTGTATACCTCTGGATTACTCCGTCATTTTCTAAGCGTTTCACTCTGGCAAAAACTGCGCTGCGGCTTAATCCCGTCAAATCGCTTAAATCTTGCATACTACAACGCCCGTCAAACTCTAAATGTTCGACAATTGTGCGGTCTAAAGCGTCTATAAGATTCATTTGTTCTGTTTACTTCACTATTATCAGCACAAATTAGCACAAATTGATGTATTTTTAGACAATACAATACATTTGTTCTAAACATCTAACTAATAACAAAACAATAGAGTAGCTTTACTTACATGAACACACATTTAGAGACAAAAGCACTATTTGCTGGATATAACCCTGCTGATAACCACGGAGCCGTTAAACCTCCTATGCACCCAGCTTCTACATTTGTTTTTCCTAGCGCGGCTGTTGGAGCGGCTCACATGGAAACTTCTTACGGAGTTGAGGGGGCTGAAACACCACCCGAAGGGGGTTTTATCTACAGTCGTTTAGGAAACCCAACTTTAAGCGTAGCTGAAACCCGATTGGCTGCATGGGACGAATCTGATGCAGCTGCATTTTTTGCAAGAGGAATGGCGGCAATTAGCACAATGTTATTTGCTTTAACGGGTCCTGACAAGCCGCTTTGGTATGTCGGCCCTTTATATGGGGGAACTCAACACATTGTTGATGACATCCTTCCGTCTATGGGCGTAAGTGTTAAAAGTATGGAGCATCTCGATGATTTAGCGTCTGTGACTGAGGCGGATGGCCTACCTGGAATGATTTACTTGGAAACCCCCGCAAACCCCACACTGCAAGTTCATAGCATTAAAACAGCAGCGGATTGGGCAAAGAGAAACTCTTCTAAGGATCACCGCATAATTGTAGCCGTTGACAACACTTTCTTAGGGCCTATTATACAACGGCCTTTAGAGCTGGGTGCTGATTTAAACGTTTACTCCGCAACGAAATACATCGGAGGACATAGCGATCTTATAGCTGGAGCCGTTAGTGGAGAAGCATTGGCAATGGCAAAGGTGTTCGAGTACAGAACGTTCTTTGGAGGAATGGCTGACCCATACACCAGTTGGATGCTGTCAAGGTCTATGGAAACTCTTCAAGTTAGGGTTGATCGACAAATCAGTTCTGCCCGGCTTATACTCGACCATATCCAAGAAGCTCCAGGTACACCTGTTTTTGGAATAAATAAAATCTACTCTGCTTGGGCAGAAGATTTAGAGGGGTCTGGTGATGTTAGGTCGGCTGAAATTGCGAAAGAGCAGCAGGCCAACGGAGGAGCAATGTTCGCTATGGAACTTCCTGGTGGGCGTCCGGCTGCATTTGCTTTCCTAGACGCCCTCAACCATATACAACTCGCTGTCAGTCTTGGGTCAACCGAGTCTTTAGCTGAGCACCCTGCTAGTATGACTCACGCAGGAGTTTCTGTTGAAGAGAAATTAAAACACGGAATAACAGAAGGTCTCGTTCGCATCTCTATCGGGCTCGAACATCCTGAGGATCTTATCGCTGACATAGATCAAGCGCTTCAGGCGGCTTGCAAAGTTTACGAAGAGACTTTAGAATGCGTTTAATCCTCACTTGTGCTCTTGCAATTGCTTCCCTTAGCTCTTTTGCCCAAACCTCAACATATTTATACCCATCAACATCTCTTCGATGGAATGAGGTAATCTGCCACATCGATGGTGGGGTCGTCAGGAATGGAAATGGGTGGAGGGGTGAGATCCTTTATACTGTGGATCGCGATAGAATTTACTCTGGATTTTCAACCAGCACCTTTAATATTGCATACACTCTAAGGGAGGGGAAATTGCACATCGGAGATTCATACTTCACAGATGCAATCACATATACTCTTGAGCAAGATGTTATCTATGTGGGAGATAGTAATTTCCCTTTAGATATAGCATATACGATTCGCCCCGACTTATCACACCCAGATGTGATAAACATCTTTAAAGAAAATAGTATTAGCCCTTTTGATATCGTCGCCACATTACAAGGCGCTCCATCACATACTGAACTATTCGCTCTCCTTTTGTCCGCTGGGTTGCTTTAATAAAGCAAATTGCGACGTTTACTTCGACTCTTCTACTCGGAAGGTGAAGCCCTCCATTATTTGGTTTACAAGAAGCTTTTCACAAGCTTCAACAACCTTAGCTTCGGCAATAGCTTTGTCCGCGGCGTCTACTTCAAGAGTCACGTGTTTTCCTATTCTTACACCGACTATCTCAGGAAGATCCATGCTCTTCATGGTGCCACCAACAGCTTTTCCTTGAGGATCTAAAAGTGTCGGAAGGGGCATAATGTCAATCTCTGCTACAAATTTCATGAGGTAATATCTTTCGGGGCAAATATGAGTGCTAAACTTGAGTACAAAAGTACACACAACGAAACCGCTGCGTATGCATTTCCCCAAGCAATCCACGTTCCAATAGCAACTGCGATAAATCCCACTCCAAGACCCATTCTTACCACATCAATTGTCTTGTCTTTACCCCATGTTTTTAATCCGAAAAAAGGCCGTTTAATCACCATTAAAAGAGGGAACATAACCATGCCCACGGACGCAACTACAAGCATCACTCTTATTTGATAATCACTTCCCGTATAGGCCGCTCCCCACCACAACGTCATCCCCATCCAAAATAATCCAGCTGCTGGAGCTGGTAGCCCCTCAAAAAACCCAGAATTCTCTTCTTCCGAGGTGCTTACGTTATATCTAGCTAATCTATACGCTGCAGCTACTACAAGTAGTGCGGGAAGGGCGTTCAGCATTAAGCTATCACACGCCCCGCTTTCGCAAATCAGCCTATATGAAACAAAGGCTGGGGCTAACCCACTCGTCACAAGATCTGCTAAAGAATCTAACTGTACACCCATCGGGCCTTCCACCTCCAGCTTCCTCGCAGCCCATCCGTCTAAAACATCAAAAAACATCGCAGCCAACCAAATCGCCGCTATTCTACCGTCTGTTATGTCAGCCCCTGAAGCTGCTTCCCAGCATACATAGGCACCCCCTAATAAATTACCCATTGTCAGGGCGTTAGGTATTAATCTCTTGAAATTCATGCAACGAAGATAGTAATGAGTGCAGCCTTATACTCTCAGTTGTGTATCTTTGTGGTGTAACGGTCCGATGGCCGAGCGGCTAGGCTCAGCTCTGCAAAAGCTGCTACAGCGGTTCGAATCCGCTTCGGACCTCCAGATAAAAAAGAAAGCCCTGATAACTTTGAGTTAGCGGGGCTATTCTTTTTTAAAAGACAATAAGTTTTAGGCTCTGACCTTTTAGAGATCCTTGGAAGGTAACTATGTAGATGCCTTTAGGTAAATCTAGGTTGCTTAATTCTAGTGTTTCGCCACCTCTAATCGTCACGCTTTCTTCAGAATAAACTATTGATCCAGATGTTGTGGAAATCGTCACAATTCCAAACATTGATTCTTCTGATATATTCAATAGCGAAAATTCCCCCGAGCTAGGATTTGGATAAGCTAAAAGAGTGTTGAATGTTGCTTCAGAGCAACAATCGAAAGGGAAATCCGAAAGATCAAAAAAGTTAGATAAATTTTCTACTGCATAGCAGTGTCGTTTCTCTAAAAATTCTAAAAGATGTTCGTTAATGTCATTTCTCCATGCGTTTTCATTCTCGGGGAAATTCCATCTGTCAGAATGTTCTGAAATGCTTGAGGAGTAAAGATCTACAAAGAATGATGCTTTGTTAATTATTGTGTTTAGGGAGAAGTTTGAATTGAGAATATCTGCATACCTCGAGATAAATTCAGACACAAATCTATCGTTGCGCAATAGATTTCTAAATATAAAAGTAGAAGGCGGGCTATTGGGCCAAACAACTTCATCGTCATTCAGTATGCAGTGTTCAAGCATATCATACCTGTAATTGTATAGCCCTCCATCAATGTCAAAAAATATCCCCCTCCATTTAGTGCTGCCATCTGATTCCCGCCAATATTTAATGTTGTTTCCCGGCCAATCATAATTCGATAAGAAAATTTCAGCAATATTGTAGTCAATATAGTTCTCCATATCTATTTGAGATAGCAGATAGTTATAGTTCTCCTCAAAAGCAATGTCGTTCTCAGCGATAAATTCTAACAACTCTGTAAACCCCTCTGCATCTCCCTCTATTGCTTCTGGGTTGTTAAATGAATGGAGTAGGGTGACGGAGTCTTGATGAGCTGCGCCTTCTTTATACTCGAGATAGTATTTGTCTATGCGGTCGCGTATGGTTTGGACTCCCCAGTATTCACCATTAATAAAAACTATAACCGGTCTAGAGTCTTGCGTTGCGAAGTTCAGGGATCTACAAATTTCATGTGCGAGAGGGTCTTTTATTATTGTTTTACTCCAGTCTCCCATAGAGGATTGGAGCAGAAATCTCTTGTACTCATCATTCTCATTGTTTGGAAGTAATTTGTAGCTGAAATGGCTGTCTCCGTAATTGCTCCTGGCATAAAATTTTAAGGATTTCTGAGAGGACGTTCGTGTTGCCCCCCCGTGTATTCTTACACCAGCATCCTGAGAAAACCCAAGCTCTCCAGCTTCGTTATAGTACTCTATGTGCACATTTCTTTCCCATGCATCACCACGTTTGTAATAATTTCCTGTCGCCTCCGGAATCTCTTCGTCGAAGCTTAAGCCCGGTATATATACGCCTGAGTCCTGGCTAAAAAAATCTTCTTCATCAACTATCAGCGATATAACAGGTAGTTCATATTTCTGAGGTCCCTCGGAAAAAATAAAATAAGTGCCGCTCTGGATTGAGCTACTTATCTCACCATTTTTATAAGAACAGAATCTCAATATATTCCCTTTAGAAAGCAGCCCTTCTGGTGATTCCCATATTGGGTAACCATAAACGGAAACATCTGGCGTTGTCACAAACTCAGAGTAGTAGTTAGGTTCTTGAGATTTATCTTGAAAGGCTATTGAATCGCCTGGCATGAATAGGAAAGACTCTTTAGTGGGAACGCTTCCGTCCAAGCTGTAATATATCGTGTCCTCTGAATTTGTTTCTAGGGTAAGTGAAATATTCGATGTGTAGAAACCGGGAGGTTGGGAGGGTGATATTTGTGTGGTTTGGGCTGAATGAAAAATCGGGGATAAGCTCAGCACAGGAAAAATAAATCTGTGAGCCAATCGCAAATGCATCTTGAGAGAGTTCTCTATAAAAGGTTGATTTTACTTGCTAAAGCGTCCTTATATGATCCTCCTATAGGGATTTCTTTATCCATACCCACAATTGTGATATTAGAATATTTTATACTCTCTATTGCATTTAGATTTATGATATACGATCTGTGAACTCGCATAAACACACTGTCGCTGAGCTTGCGCTCTATCTCCTTCATTGTGCTATGAATTGTATAGCTTTCTTTGCTCGTGTGAATTACAACGTAGTCCTTTAGCGCTTCAATAAATAACAAATCATCTTTCTTAACATGCATTAAGCGGCTTCTGTTTTTCACAAAAATAAAATCTGCCTCAGAATTATGCTCTGCTAAATTTCTAAGAAAATCGGTTTCTTGCTTTAGTTCTTTTTCTTTAGAGTATTTGTGAAGCGCCATCTCAATGGCGGTTTGAATATCTGCCTCTTTGAAGGGTTTGAGAATATATCCGTGTGGCTCAGCAATTTTTGCTTTAGAGAGGGTGTCTTCATCGGCATAGGCTGTTAAAAATATTACAGGTACATCAATGTTGCTTTTTATCTCTTGGGCTGCTTCAATTCCGCTCATATCACCCTTGATCTTAATATCCATAAGACATATGTCTGGCTTGTGTTTTAAAGCAAGTGAAATAGCGTCTTTGCCATTGTCAGCAGTGGCAATAATATTATACCCTAACTGAGTAAGACATCTCTCAATATCCTTTCTCACTATAATTTCATCTTCTGTAACTAGAATATTAATTGCCATGTATATCTTATTTTAAGACTTGTGCATCAAATCTAATTAAAAATGAGCTGCCTACCTCTCCTTGCTCTGTGCTTTTTACAACAAGCTCAGCATTTAACTGTTCTGCTAACGCTTGTATTAGGTATAGCCCTAAAGAATCTCCTTTATTTAATTCAAAATTTTCTGGAAGCCCCATCCCATTGTCGCTAACTTCTATTTCTATTTTACCAGAAACCTTTGCAGCTCTAAGGATAATCGTCCCTTCTTTTTTTCCAATAAACGCATATTTAAGCGCATTTGAAACCAGTTCGTTTACAATTAATCCGCTAGGGATTGCTTGATCTAGTGTAAGAAACACATCTTCTAATGAGGTGTTTAGTTTAACATCGCAATCTGGCGTTGAGTAGCTATTAATCAAGTTCGCGCTCAACCTTTCTAAATATTCAGCAAAGCTAATTGAAGAGACGTCTGTGTTTCTATAGAGTGATTCGTGAATATAACTCATGGTGGCAATTCTGCTTTGGCTTTCCTCAAGAATATGTATCAATTTAGGGTCGTCTACAAATGACTTCTGAAGGCTCATTAAACTACTTATTACCTGCAGATTATTCTTAACTCTATGGTGAACTTCTTTCAGAAGAATTTCCTTCTCTTTTAAAGCTAAGCGTATACTTTCGTCTTTAGCCATCCGTTCAGATATGTCATAAGCAATACAGCTTATTTCGTTTTGTTTAACATCGCTAGAAATCGGGTTTAGAAAAATATGATACCACCTTATTTCTTTGTTTTTATATTTTAATGGTAGTTCGAAATCAACAGCCTTGCCTTTTAAAGCTGTTTTGAATAGTTTAACTTGGCTTTTGTAAGATTCATCACGAAATAGTTTTAAAAATGGACTAAGGGGCATTCCAGACTCTGCTTTAATTTCAAACGACGCCTTCATCAGCCTTTTAAAATTATCGTTAAATGATGTGATTTCATCTTCATCATTTAGAGTAAACATGACTAAATTTTGGGTTGAGTTGAAGATTGACTCGAGTTTTGCCGATTGGGTTTTTGCATCGCGCTCAAGGTGTTTCATTTCTGTGATGTCCAGGTAAATCCCCCTCATTCCTATAGGTTTTCCTTTTTCATCATGTTGGGCTGAAGAGCCTCCGATTAGTGATAACTCATCGCCTTTTGAATCAATAAAAACACATTCATTCTGAATACCATCTAGCTCATTAATCCAGTTTTTTCCTTTTTTAGGAAAGTTTTTAAGAACATGTTTAATCGTTGTGTTCGCTAATGATTTTTGTGTGTAGCCTAGTTTTTTATGAAAGGCCGGGTTTGAATATGTGAAATATCCTTCTGAATCCACAACAAAAATTATATCCGTTGCATTATCTAAAATATCTCTGTGTTTTTCCTCGCTGTTTTTTAATTCTTCCTCAATGATTTTCAAATCTGTTATATCTCTTCCAACAGCCATTGCGCCTATGTCTTTGCCTGTTCCATCTTTCATCATAGCAACTGAAATAAACATGCTGAAAACTTCTCCTGATAGTCTCTTTCCATTAACTTCTCCTGAAAAATAACTCCTTGTTTGTAAGGCCTCCACAACTTCGTTTATTTCATCCTTCATTGGAATAAACATCGTGTAGTTTATTGATTTTTCTTTTCCTGGCTCTATCCCAAATTCCACGGAAAAAGCATGGTTGTATTGCTGAAGATTTCCTTGCATATCAAAAGCTACAATCATGTCAATAGAAGATTCTATAATAGATCTATTAAATTCTTCTGCCTTAATCAGACTTTGCTGGGTTATTTTGTGTTTTCGTATTTCCTCCTTAAACATAACGTTAGATTCTTCAGCTAAAGTGGCTCTCATTTGCTCCCGCACTAACTGCACTCTAGTGCTTAAATCTGTGACCGTTATTTGGATGGCCGGGGA
>DQKQ01000107.1 GCA_015660615.1 Flavobacteriales bacterium | reverse complement strand
GGAAAGGGTTCTGAAGAAATGAGCCGATATATTCTACAACTTATTCATTCTTATAATCCTATAAAAGACAAGCTTACGAAATCGATTTTCAGTATGCCCAGCCCTAAAGCCCGGCCAGAAATACCTGTAATTAAGCTTACTGAAAAAATGAGAGAAAGAATTGAGGTTTGGGCCAAAGAGGGGATATCACCCTCGGCATTAAACAAACTCCTTTCATGCGAAAGAAACTTTATTTACCGGTATTTATTGAGACTCTTAGAACCAAATGAATTGGAGGAAAGTATAGAGAGTAGCACTTTAGGATCAATTGTGCACCACGTATTCGAACACGGATTAAACAAAGCTCTCAAGCAAACATTGCAACCTCATCATATCAAATCCATTCTTAAAAATTTAGATACATTTTTAGACAAGGCTGTGAAACATTGCTATAAACATGGGGTTTCAGATAGTGGTGAAAATCTATTATTAATCCGTTCTGCAAAGTCAACGATTAAGAAGATTTTAAACCAAGAACTTTTAGAATTGAATAATGGGAAAACGGATCCCATTACAATTACCGGATTAGAGGATTCTTTCGAAGCTACATATACTTTGGTTGACGGTGGGGAAGTTAAATTTTTCGGATATGCTGACAGATTAGAGGATGTCGCAGGAGTAACCAGGGTTGTAGATTACAAAACAGGAATTACTACCCAAACTGATTTAAATTTAAAGGTAGATTGGGATATTGACGGAGGAAAACTAGACAAAGGGAACGCCTCGAAAGCTCTTCAACTTCTTGTTTATTGTGCAATACTTCTCAATGATGAATCTCTACGAGAGGTTAAAGCTTCTATACGATCAGGAAGAAATGCCCGTTCAGGATTACTAAACTTAAAAATAGGTAAACGCACAGAAATAAATCGTGAGGATATAGATATGCTGATAGATTGGTTGTCAAATAGATTGTCTAACTTTAAGGAAGATGGTAGAGAAATTTCTCACAACGAAGATTCTCAATTTTGTGAATACTGTGTTGTCCTTGACCCGCCTATAATTTCTTTTTAATCAAATTAATTTGAAACCGATAACAAAAAATAAAAAGGTGTTAATCATCACCTATTACTGGCCTCCATCAGGAGGAGCTGGGGTTCAGCGATGGTTAAAATTCTCTAAATATCTACCTGAATTTGGGTGGGATCCAGTTGTTTTCACTCCTGAGAACCCAGATGTCCCCGTGGAGGATATAACTTTATTAGGAGAAGTCTCATCTTTAGTCCAAGTTCTTAAGATTCCTATTTTTGAGCCTTCAAGAGTAGTCTCATTGTTTGGGAGAAAAATGTCAACCACAAGGATGGGGGCTTCAACCAAATCTAATAATAAAACCTCAATTATTAAGGGTTTCATCAGTTGGGTCAGGGGGAATATCTTTATTCCTGACGCTAGAGTAACTTGGGTTAAACCTGCTGTAAAGTTTGTAAACAAGTGGATAAGTGAAAACCACATAGATGCAATAATTACTACTGGACCACCACACAGCATGCACCTCATAGGATTGGGGGTGAAAAAAACATACCCGGAACTAAAATGGATTTCTGATTTTAGAGATCCTTGGTCGGATATGGACTACTTGGATGACTTTAAGATGGGTAATCGAGCTAAAAGAAAGCTAATTGGAATGGAAAAAAAGGTTGTGGAGTATTCTGACAAAATCACAATCACCTCACCTTCTATTGTAAAAACACTCTTAGGTGACGGCAACAAGGATAAGGCAACATTAATACAAAATGGTTGGGATAGTCTTGATTTTAAAGATGTGAAAGCACCTGCAAATAAATCTACAGTTTTCAAAATCGGACATTTCGGATCTCTTTACGGTTCTCGAAATGTACCTGGTTTATGGCGTGCCTTAAAAAAATGGAACCAATTAGAGAGTCTTAAAATAGAAATTTACCTAGTAGGATCAGTAGGCGACGAGATAAAGTTGGAATTAAAAGATAATCAACACGTGAAATTTACCCCCTCACTATCTCACAAACAAGCTGTAATAGAGATGATTGACTGCGATGCACTCCTTTTAGTCCAAAACGCTACAGATGCTTCTCGAAAATGCACTCCTGGGAAAGTGTTCGAATATATCGCTTGTGAAAAACCTCTTCTTAGTATTTGCAATAGCCCCAGCGACCTTGCCACACAACTGGGAAATTGGGGATTACCATTTTGCGATCACGAAGATGAAGACGCCGCATATGAAATGCTGAAAAAAATCACGGAAAGTAATGCCCCTCTCAATGTAGACCCATCACCATATGAGAGAAAGGCTTTAACGAAGAAACTTGCAGATGAGTTGGATATTCTAACGAAACAAAATTAGACCCATTCTCCTAGTCAACTCCTAGTCAACTCCTAATAAACTACTAGTCAACTACCCTTAGCCAGTCTTGAGTTCTATAGACAAACCAAATGTATCCTCGAACTTTCAGCACGTCTAATTCCCCCTCTTCTAACCACATTTCGCAATCGTAAATAGAACCTTTCTTAGGATCGCAAATTGTTCCATCTTCCCATTCCTGAGTTTCGCCCTCAGATAAAACCATGTTTCTCACAATTTCCATCCCTAGGGCTGGCTGATCTTTTCTGTCGTCGTCACACTTATCACAATGTGGGTTTTGGTCTTCGTCCGGAAGGCGAAATAATTCTATTACAGTACCGAAAAACTGTCCGTCTCGTTCGATAATTTCAACTACGCTTTTAATACGACCCGTTTCGTCGTCGATGGTTTTCCAACGACCATCAATTGAGGTTTGGGAAAAAGAAGTGAAAGATATTAGGAAGAAACACCCTAAGAGGTAAAAATGTTTTGATTGAATCATAAAGCTAATTACGTCTTTTTAAAACCTTATTGCAAGTTGCTCCTAGCTTCATTTCGCGCTTTATGAACACTCACGTTAAATTCAAACCCCAAGAGAAGGATTGAGCTATTTGCATTTACCCACACAAGTAGCAGTAAAAACGTTCCTAAAGAACCGTAAAGCCTATTATAACTATCTAAATAAGTAATAAAAGCTCCGAACCCCAATGACAACAATACAATTAAGATTGTAGTCATCGTTGCCCCAGGAGTAATGGTCCGCCATTTATCACGATCAGGATTGCCGAAGTGGTACAAGATCGAGACTGAGAAATACACGAGAATTAGAGACATCGTCCACCTTGCAATATTGAGCCACGGCAGAAGTTCGCCCGGGAGCAAATCTTTATTTGAAAGCCATGTCAACCCTTGGCCACTAAATCCTATAAGCAATACAGCTACTCCAAGCATTACAACTAGGATTACTAAAAGTAAAAGTGAAATAAAATAGTACAACATCGGATTCCCCTTTTTTTCCAATAAATAACTTGCATTAAACCCTGTTAGAATAGCATTCACACTACTGGAAGCATAAATGACCGTAAGAATAAAACCGATAGATAAAATCGAAACGTGACTTTTTTCAAGGAGATCATTTACTGTTAACTCAAATAAAGACACTGTCTCTCCTGGGAAGAATAAAAGCAGTGCATCCATCACGTCATTTGTTTCAAGAGGCGTATGAGGTAAAATACTCAAAAGCAAAATCATGGCTGGGAAAAATGCCAATAGAAGCCTATAAGAAATAGAGGCCGCTCTGATAGACACTGACCCGTTAATCAACCCAAGACCAAAAAATCTAAACACATCATAGAGGTTCATCCCTTCAACTCCCCAAGGACTAATAGACCTTAAAAAAAACTGTGTTCGCTTTACTATCGCGCTCGACTCAATCCACTTGGTGATATTATTTGACATACGGGGTGCTCTTCAAGCTTAAATCTAAGCTTTTTACCGAGTGAGTCATATATCCCATACTAACAAAATCCACGCCCGCTTCTCCATAGTCTCTAACATTACTAGGTGTAATTCCTCCTGATGCTTCAAGGGAAACCAGGTGGCTATATCTCTCTACTGCCTCACTGACCTTGTCAGGACTGAAATTATCGAGTAAAATTCTCTCGATGGGTATTCCTGATTTTACTGAGGCAGAGATAGCATCCTCAATTTCAGTGAAAGATCTCGTTTCGATAACTAAGGGCAATTCTTGTAAAGCAGGAGATCTGTCTTTTAAATATTGTCCAACCTTTTCAATAGCGCTTGTCATACTTCCAGCATAATCTACATGATTGTCCTTTAAAAGGATCATATCATATAAACCCATTCTGTGATTTACACCTCCTCCCATCACAACGGCTTGTTTCTCAAAAGCTCTCAGCCCCGGAGTAGTCTTCCTTGTATCTAAAACCCTTGTAGGAGTGCCTTCTAACGACTTAACAACTTCTGATGTCCTTGTGGCTATTCCACTCATGCGTTGCATAAAATTTAAAGCCAAACGCTCTCCTGTTAAAATATCTCTTGCTAACCCCTCTAACTCTATCACTACATCTCCAAACTTTACAGAACTACCGTCTTTGATTTTAGCTGTAAAACTTATTTCTGGGTTTACCTGATAGAAAACTTCCCTTGCCACTTCCACTCCAGCTACTACACCATTTTCTTTAGCTAAAATGTATCCTTTTTGGGCTAAATCAGCGGGAACACTTGACTCAGATGTAACATCACCTGAACCTAAATCTTCTTTTAGAGCAAGAGAAATAAAATTCTTCATATCATCATTAAGCATAGTGCGAATATACTACCCTCAAAACCGTAACTTCACACTGTGCAAATTTCAATTATAGCAACGGGAAAAACAAATGCGGTTTGGATTAAAACTGGAATTGAAGAGTACGCAAATCGCATGAATCGCTATGGACGATTTGCCATTGTAGAAACGCCTAACTTGAAAAGTAAATTTGCAAAAGCCGATTCTAAACGTGTGATGAAAGAAGAGGCCGTACTACAAGCTAAAGCCCTAGAGGGTGTAGATTACCTTGTTTTACTAGATGAACACGGAAAAGAATACACATCAATAGGCCTTTCTAATCAAATACAAAAACTACAGGTTAGAGGACTTAAACATGTTGCCTTCCTTATTGGAGGTCCTTACGGATTCGATCCATCGATTAAATCAAGAGCTAATGAACTTTGGGCATTGGGGACGTTGACTTTTCCGCATCAACTAATTAGGATTTTTGCCGTAGAACAAATCTACCGCGCCCACACTATTCTCAAAGGCGAGCCCTATCATCATCCATAAAAAAATAATATTATTCCTGAGCTCTTACTGAGCTAATATCGTAACGTGGTTATTGAGGACTTCTACTGTTCCTCCATTTACCTCAAATGTCATTTCTTCATCATCAGTTTTTAAGGTAATCTCACCTTTTCGCAAAGTCGTTACTAAAGGAGCATGATGACTCAAGATTCCTAAACTTCCATCTGTACCAGGAAGACCTATATAGGTAGCTTCGCCTTCGTAAAGTTGCTTGTCTGGTGTGAGAATGTTTACTGTCATACTGCTTTTGCTTCTGCGAGCATTCTCTCTCCGTCAGCTATAACCTCTTCGATATTTCCCTTAAGGTTAAATGCTGCCTCTGGGTATTTATCTAAATCACCATTAAGAATCATTTTGAATCCTTTGATTGTGTCTTCTATAGGTACAAGAACACCCTCGATTCCGGTAAACTGAGTAGCTACGTGGAAAGGCTGAGATAAGAAACGACTAATACGACGTGCTCTATTTACAGCTTGCTTGTCTTCTTCTGAGAGCTCATCCATTCCAAGAATGGCAATGATATCTTGAAGCTCTTTGTAGCGCTGAAGGATTTCTTTCACATCCTCAGCACATTTGTAATGCTCCTCTCCTAGAATTTCAGGATTTAAAATCCTAGATGTAGAGTCAAGTGGATCTACCGCTGGGTAAATTCCGAGACTCGCAATCTTACGAGAAAGTACCGTAGTTGCATCAAGGTGGGCAAAAGTAGTAGCTGGCGCCGGGTCAGTAAGGTCATCTGCAGGCACGTAAACGGCTTGCACAGAAGTAATAGAACCACGCTTCGTAGATGTGATACGCTCTTGCATAACTCCCATCTCAGTAGCAAGTGTTGGTTGGTAACCTACAGCTGAAGGCATACGTCCAAGTAGAGCAGATACCTCAGATCCAGCCTGAGTGAAACGGAAAATGTTATCTATAAAGAATAGGATATCACGTCCTCCAGTCTCCTCATCTCCATCACGGAAATACTCAGCAACAGTTAGACCTGAAAGAGCAACACGAGCACGAGCTCCAGGAGGCTCATTCATTTGGCCAAACACAAGTGTTGCTTGTGAATTAACCAACTCTTTCTTATCAACCTTGCTAAGATCCCATCCTCCAGCTTCCATGCTTTCAACGAAGGCATCACCATACTTGATAACTCCAGATTCAATCATCTCACGAAGAAGATCGTTACCCTCACGAGTACGCTCACCTACTCCAGCAAATACTGATATACCCTCGTATCCTTTAGCAATGTTATTAATGAGCTCCATAATAAGTACAGTCTTACCTACTCCAGCTCCACCAAATAGTCCGATTTTACCACCTTTTGAATATGGCTCAATCAAATCGATAACTTTAATTCCTGTGAAAAGCACTTCTGACGATGTCGAAAGATCTTCGAACCTAGGTGCTGACTGGTGAATGTTACGACCATTTTCTTTGCTCACATCACCAATTCCATCAATCGCATCACCCACAACGTTAAAGAGTCGGCCTTTAATTTCGTCTCCTGTTGGCATTTGAATACCTGTTCCAGTAGCGCTTACTTTCATTCCGCGACTTAAACCTTCAGTCGCATCCATAGAAATAGCACGAATGGTGTGCTCACCGATGTGTTTCTGTGTTTCTAAAATAACTTTTGAAACCCCTGCATCAATTACTAGGGCATCTAAAATGTTAGGTAATTCAACTCCTTCTGGAAAACGAACGTCTACTACAGGACCAATAACCTGTGATACGACTCCTTGTTTTGTTGACATGTTAATCGCGTTTAAGCTTGTATAATCGAGTGCAAAAGTACAACACCATTTATGAAATTAACACTCTATTTGACCATAACTTAACACACTTGAAAGTTCACCTAAAAATAGAGAATTTTTACTCGAAAAAACCTGTCGTTTTAACCATCGGCACCTTCGATGGTGTTCATGCTGGACACCGTGCCGTAATTGAAGTCCTTAAAGCAAAAGCCAATAAAATAAATGGCGAAACAGCTCTATTAACTTTTTCACCTCATCCCAGAGTTGTGCTTCATCCCGACAACCACAATTTAAGATTGCTCAACACAAGGAAAGAAAAGGAAGCTCTTCTTGAAAATGCAGGACTCGATCATTTAATTGTAGTGCGCTTCGATATTGCATTATCTCGTCTGACTCCATTAGATTATGTTCGTAAATTATTAGCTGAAGGAATTAAACCTACTGAGATAGTCATCGGTGATGATCATAGGTTCGGTAGGAATCGAGAAGGTTCATTCAGTAGCCTGAAAGAAATGGGTCTTATGTTTAACTTTAGTGTCACAGCTTTAAACGCTGAAAGGATTCGTGAAATACGAGTTAGTAGCACCAAAGCAAGGGATGCAATTATCGAAGGACAGATCGAACATGCAAATGATTTATTATCTCACCCTTTCCCATTATCCGGCACTGTAGTAGAAGGTGATAAATTAGGCAAAACAATAGACTTCCCCACTGCTAACCTTAAGCTTTCTGACCCACTGAAAATTGTCCCAATGGATGGTGTATATGTTGTTTGGGCTAGAATAAACGAAGGTAAATGGATGAAGGGAATGATGAATATCGGGTGCAGACCATCTGTTATAAAAACCGACTCGGGGGAAACGACCATTGAAGTTCACTTCATCGGATACCAAGGCGATTGCTACGGGCAAGCTATTGAAGTTCGTATAGTCAAGAGGCTGAGAGACGAAATGTTATTCAACGGACTTAACGAGTTAAAAGCAGCACTTAGCAGAGATCGAGATGAAACCTTAGAATTACTACAATTTGCAGTTCCACCCGTATTATGATTTACTATAGATTACTCGTAATACTCTTTGTAATGATGTCGAATTGCATTTCCCCATACACTCAAGCTCAAACAGAATTCAAATCTATAGAGTTGGCACTCGAAGCTCATCATGCTGGTGAAATAGTTAAGGTTTTAAATCTGAAAAAGCAGAAACTTAAAATTATCCCGGAAGAAATTAAAGCTTTCACAGAATTAATTGAGCTTCGGCTCGATAAAAATCGAATCGAAATTTTACCTGATTGGTTGAGTGAATTGAATCGTCTTGAAATCTTTTCAGCTGAAAGAAATCAACTAACAGAATTCCCAAGTGTCATTCTAGATTTGGAAAATTTGAGGGAATTATATCTTGGAGACAACTTCATTACTGCAATTCCCCTAGATATTGATGTATTAAAAAATCTAGAGTGGCTAGGGCTTTGGTCGAACCTACTGAGAAGGTTCCCCAGTTCTCTAAGTGATATGCCTAAGCTGACAACATTGGATATTCTCTATAACGATATGACTTTTTCAGAGCAAACCTGGCTGCTCGATCTTCTACCTCACATCAATGTTGAGATGTCCGAACCATGTCATTGCACGTTCGATGATGAGTAATCACAAGTTCAGAATTGTAATTACTGGAGTAGAAAATTCAGGGAAGTCAACCTTAATTAAACCACTTGCAGAAAAATTTAATTGGCCCTTTATTATGGAGTTGTGTCGAGAAAATGAAGCTGTGCTGAATGGAACTGAAACTTTTGAAACATTAAAAGAGCTTCATCGATTGGAGGAAAATAAATTTGAGGAAATGATCAATTCTACCTCTGCAAACGGTGTCTTTTGTGATACTGCAGGACTCGTTCTAGACCTTTGGGCTGAGTCCGTTTTTGGGAAACGTGTCACTACTAAATCTTCTTCAAGAAAAATCGATCTATACTTGCTGTGTGAAACCATTGAAAAATGGGAGGAGGACCCTATACGACTTATCCCAAACCATCAAGAACGAGTTGAAAAAAACAATGAATTTAGAGCTCGCTTAGAATTTGAAAACGCTCCTTATATCTATATTCCTGTGATGCCTTTAGAAGAAAGGATTGAATTTGCAGAACGAAAAATAAAGGAGATCTTAGATGTTTAAAAACAAAGCTCGGTTAATTGAGATCGCCGCTGTTACTTTTTCTGTGGCCTACACTTGGATGTATTTAAAGGGTTATCTCCCATGGGCCTTTATTCCAGCTGCTCTGGGGGCTGGATTATTTGCCTATATCTGTTGGAATAAGAAAATATATGCCGAAAGCGCTCTCCAGGTTTTCTATATAGGACTAGCAGGGTTAGGTCTGATAGGTTATGGCAATGATGTTCAGATTTCAGGATTGTTTCATCTCATTTTACTATCTGGTGCTGTTATAGGAACTGTGGTGCTTGGTGTCATACTTAGAAAAACTACAGATGCAATGTTGCCATTCTTAGATGCCTTTACCACGGTATTCAGTTTAGCAGCAACGTGGCTTATGATAAACATGATTCACGAGAATTGGTTGTACTGGATTGTGATTGATACCGTATCGATATATCTATACGCAAAAAGAGGACTCAAGCTTAGCTCGGTCCTCTTCTTACTATATCTTTTATTAGCTCTCGATGGCTATTTCGAAGCTATTTCTATTTTCTAATATTTCCTCCTTTTAGATAATAACTATCGAATAATAAACTTCACTGGTATAGTGTATTGAACGCTTACGCTTTTTCCACGTTGTTGACCTGGATCGAAGCGTGGAAGTGTTTCCACTACTCGCTTTGCTTCTTTATCTAAACGTGGATCTACTTCACGTAGAACTTTCACGTTCTTAACATACCCGTCTTTTCCGACAACAAAGTAGACAAACACTGTCCCTTGAATACCAGCATCCTTAGCGATATGAGGGTACTTCGTGTTTTTCGAAACATACCTAATAATCTCCATTTGAGTACACTGATGACGTTCATCGCCACGCATGTGTTTACAAGCAGGTAGTGCAGGCATATTCTCAACTATCATAAATGGAGTATCATCATCAACATCATCATCATCATCTATGATTTCAATATCTGTATCATCATCTAGCTCGATATCTTCAATCTCTAGTTCGATTTCAATCTCCTCTTCATCATCGACGATCTCAATCACAGTTGTTTGCTGAGGTGGTGGTGGTGGTGGTGGTGGTGTCACCACGTTCACCGGAATCTCCTCATCTTCTAAAAGGTCAGCTTCAAAATTAATCGCTTGTCTTACTAAAACCTCATAGTTCGTCCATGAGATGGCAATTAAGATCAATGCTAATGAAGCTATAAATCCAAGTGCGCGCCAAGTTGAACGCTTATTTTCTAGGTCTGCCTTAGGTGTCTTCCTGCTAATCATGTTGTGATATTCTACGGTTCGAATTTACGGAATCAGCGGGGATTACTCCGGGAAAAACTGCATACACTACTCGAAAAATTACAAATCCAAATAATACTCCAACGCAATCTGCAACTATATCAAGGAGTTCAGCCGATCTTCCCATTCTTAATTCTTGTTGTAGTAATTCAAGTATTGTGCCGTAAATAGCACACACAACAAATATTAAAGCCATTAATCGATAGTTGAAGTCTATTAATACACGTAGTTTTGATAGGGTTATTGAAATTGATAGAGCTAAAATCGCAAAAGCAATGATGTGAATAAGCTTGTCAATTTTGTATGTGCCCCACCAAGATGATACCTCAAGATCATCCACTGGCATGAGAAATAAAAAAGTTAGACTTATTACAACAATAAGTGAGGGCGTAATTATTCTAAATATTCCCATCTTGTTCACTTTGCGTTTTCTTTATGGCTTCTTCTACTGGCTAATCTAAGCTCAATAAATATATTACTTGCCTATTGTGTTTTTATAAGCATCAGCATCCATGAGAGATTCGAAATCTGCAACATTTGACATCTTGAGCTTAATAATCCAACCATCACCGAAAGGATCTGAGTTTATTAGTGCAGGATCATCCTCCAAGGCTTCATTAAATTCAATCACTTCGCCCGTTAATGGAAGTATCAAGTCACTAACTGTTTTAACTGCTTCTATTGTGCCAAACACATCTTCAGCATCCAAATCCTGACCTTCTGTTTCAACCTCAACAAATACAATATCTCCGAGCTCTCCTTGTGCAAAATCTGTTACACCTACTGTGGCGATGTCGCCATCTATATTAACCCATTCGTGATCGGCTGTATATCGTAAATCTGAAGGAACATTCATTGTAATAAATTTTGCACAAAAATATACTATTGTGTAAGATTAAATCTAATTGCAACACCCGAATTAATATTCGAAGTATTAAATGAAGTGGAAATCTTCGCTTTTGTTATTTGCTGGTCATAAAAAGCCCTCAAAGTTATCTTATCGCTAATCTCTAGATCGCCTGAAAGTTTAATTGAAACAAGCGTTTGACCCGCTGTAACTTGATTTTGGCGTTCAACCATTTTACGAATAACAGTACTGTTATCACGAATATTAATATCACATCTAATTAAGAAATCAGTCTCCTTAAACATCTTAATTGGCAACTTGCCGTAGGTTTTCATAAACGGATTGCGCACATCTGCAAACTTGTATCCTACACCTATAACTATTCCTTTGCTCTTTGTCTCTGTAATTTGATAATTTGCAAGACCAAAACTTACATTTCTATCACGTGTTATCTCAACCTTAACCTGTGGTTCATTATCAGAAGCTGTCTTAATGGTCATGTCAAGACCTATAAGTGGAGACAATTGCTCTGATATACTTACAGTATTGAATTGTCTTTGAGAGATCCAATTTGAGTAATCTCCATTATCCTCAATTGTCGGCAAACCATTGTCATCTTCTGCGTACTGAAGATTCGTTGTGTACGAAGTGCTCATCGTTGAACGATATGAGTGCGACAGGTTAAATCTTCTGAAGGTCTTTTTCAAAGATGGTATCTTACTGAGTCCATCGTATGTAATTCTCCAGTTAGGAGCTACTGGAGCTTTGAAGACATCTAAAGGAACAGTACTTGGATCAATTCCTAAATACGCGCTCATGAAAGCCGGTATTGCCACATCTTGTGAAGTGGGACCCCAACCTTGGTAATAACCTGTTGGGTTAGGTTCATCTAAATTAAAAGTTTCTTCATTCAATCGAGAAGATATGATCAATCTACTTAGAAGTAAGTCGTCCCAAATCTCAGAGTTGTATTCCTCATCATCATTTATAAATGTAGTAGGCCAAGACATGACAGTAGCCGTAAAGTTACCCGTTTCGTTAGGCGATTCGTAAATCCAATCGTCTAGATCTTCATCATACCTGAAGAAACTTTGGTGATTACGTGAAGTACTTCTATTGGCCGTAAGTTCAATCTTAAAGTGCTTGATGGGCTCTAAATTTACTCTCACATTAAAGTTTTCTGTGAACGACTCTGTGTATTGTTGATTGAGATAAGGCGCTTGAACTAACCAACCATTTGCAGCCGCGTCCATTGCAAAATCCGATGTTTTATCGCCAAAAACATCTGTGTTTTGATGACCTATAAGGAAGAGCAATCCCGGAGATTCTAAATTCTCATCAAACCCTCCATATCTACTGGTTTCAGCAAATCCTGGCAGCATAATACCCTCGTTACGAGAAAACGTTCCGCTTATACTTTGCAATCCCATTGCAAACCTCAGGATATGCTCTATCGGGTTAATCTCTATCTTGTCCTTTTCTTCCTCATCTTCTATTTCACCAAACCCATCTCTACTTTGGTTACTTACATTCCTTGAGCTCGGTCTTTTCGGGCGCTTGTTGTTAATCTCTTTTAGGAAAGGAACTCTATTATATAGCTTGAGTAAATTAGCCTGACCATTTAGACTTAAATTCCTAGAATTTTGAATCGTAGCTCCAAGCGTGTCTTGAGCAAAAGGGGCTCTATCCCAACGAAATGAACTTTGATACCTGACGTCTCCCGTTACAAAATCCATAAGTGGTATTTTATCAAACGGAAGCTTATACGACCCGTTAACGTTGTGATTGTATGTCGTGACATCACCTGCGCTTCTAAGGTTTAATCTTACAGTGTCAAGGTATAGATTATATCCTTCTGGATCTTCCTCTTGAGTTGGAATTACTCCTGCGGGTTCACCAATAAGAGCAGAAGCCTGACCGGTATAATCGAATTTAAGGGCTTGGGTTAAATCGTACTTAATTGAGTAGTTTCTGTTCCAATTCCAAGATTTGAGAACTTGAGTTTGGATTAAAAGATTAGTCTGAACACCTAATAAATCTTCTGTGTTATTCCTTACACGACTTGTCTGATAAACCCTCTCCATCTGAGTATTCATTGAAACCTGCTTAGGTAGAAGGTAAAAATTAAAATCCTTAAGGAATTTCAGTATTTCAGTTTCTCGTATAAACTTGATGTTTGAAAATGGCTTGTGCTGCTTAGGTCTATTCTGCCAATTGTAAGCTAGCCCACCTCTGTGCTCAACATTTAATTGAAACTCGGTATTAATATCTCGTCGGTAAACTTCATTGAAGCTGTAGTTGCCAGTAAAATTACTAATCTTTAAGAAAGACAAAGGACCTGAAGAGCTCGAACCACCCCGACCACCTGACCCACCTGATGATCCACCCCTGCCACTCATAGATCCACCAAGAGCTCCCATGCTGTCTCTACTTTTAGATTTGGTGTTATTGGATCTTGCATTCCTATCACGACTTCCACTACTGCCTCCCCCGGAATTAAATTGAGGATTAATC
>DQKQ01000168.1 GCA_015660615.1 Flavobacteriales bacterium | reverse complement strand
CAAGAAGGGGGTAACATTGTAAAGGACACACTTATTCTAGAGCTTCCTGAAAATGTTGCCGGATGGGAGTATGGGGCTACTATACATTATGGAATGTGGAAAGGGGGGATAGGTCTTACAAAGAAAATTAATGACCCTTCAGCAGATAACGGATATATATACAAAGAAGGCGAAGCTCTAATGTATTACCTAACTGGAAATATCAAAGACTTAACATTCCTATTTCAGAGATCTACAACAGATAATATGAGTTTTAGATCTGATAGAGACCTACTGCTTTTTGATGCTCCTATAAACAACATTCCTGTAATAACGAAAAATCATACTTATAATTTAGCTTCGACTCTATATCCATATGCTACAGTAATAAATGGTGAATCTAGTTTTAGAGGAGAATTATACTACAGACTTAAGCGCGGATCAAAGCTCGGAGGTAAATACGGGACGAAAATGAATCTTGTCTTTGCTACATCATATAGCCTTGACACTACTAATTTAAGCGGAGTGGATGGTGTTGTATATGGGTACCAAAGAAATAGCTGGGGGTTTGGCGATTCATTAAATGTTCAAGACATAAGTTTTGAAATAGAAAGGAAGTTCTCTAAAACTTTCAAGGCTAAGGCAATGTATATGAATCTTATTTTCAATACTCTTGCAACACCCGTAACTACTGATTACAAGGGGCTTGTAAATGCTAATGTATATGTCCTTGAGACCCAAATACGAACTAAAAAGCGTCAAAGCCTGAGAACTGAGTTCCAAATGTTGACTACAGGAAAGTGGAGTGATGTTGAGGGGGAGCTGTTTAAACAAGACAAAGGAGATTGGGCAACTGTTGTTGCAGAGTACACTTGGAGCCCACACTGGTTTGTGAATGTAACTGACCAATATAACTTTGGGAATCCCGATATTGAAAAGCGAGTACACTATCTGTTCGGATCAGCTGGATATATCAACGGATCTCACAGACTTAGCATTGGATACGGAAAACGTCGTGAAGGTATCTTTTGCGTAGGGGGTGTCTGTCGGGCAGTACCCGCATCTAGTGGATTAGAAATGACATTTACCTCTAGTTTTTAACTTAAAATAGGACATTAACGAGAGTAAAGGTATCTAAGTCACCAAAAATTCTTTAAATTAGCACCGCCTGTTCGATAAATTACTGATTTACAAACCATTTAAACCTGAATAAAATGAAGCACATTTACATGCTTTTCGCAGTACTTACTATCTCTTCGACTGCTCTCTCGCAACTTTCTAACGGAAGTATCGCACCCGATTTTACTGCAACCGACATTAATGGTGTCGAGTATAATCTTTACGACCTCCTTGATGGAGGCAATACTGTCATCTTAGATTTCTACGCTACATGGTGTGGACCTTGCTGGAGCTATAAAGAGACTGGCATACTTGAAGATCTATGGAACACCTTCGGTCCTGATGGAACTGGAGATTTATATGTTTTCTCTTTAGAATCAGACGATACTACTACAGACGCTGACTTACACGGTACTGGACCCGCAACCACAGGAGACTGGGTTACTGGAACACCTTTTCCAATGTTTGATAATATGAGTAACGTATTCGACGATTACCAAAATTCATACTACCCTACTATATACACTGTTTGCCCAGATCCCGTGGACGGAGGGTACGCACTTGTTGAATCTGGTCAGGCTTCATTTGATGGGCACGTCGCTGCTGCTTTTATGGACTGCTCAAACTCAATTACTGGTGCAGCACCTTTAGTATCTTACAATGGTGAAACTTCTTCTTGTGGTGGTGATGCATGGAATGCATCAGCTGCAGTTACAAATCTCGGTTCAGAAGATGTTACTGCTATGACTTTTTCTACGAGCTTAAACGGTGTTGCTCAATCTGATATAACATGGGAAGGTGTTCTTTCAAATGGAGGAAATCAAACTGTAGACCTCGGCTCTTACACAGAGATTGGAACATTTGACTACACCCTTATTGCTGTAAACGGAGCAGATTGGAATGCAGAGGATGCTGTATCAATCGTTGGGTCAACTGAAGCTACTTCTTACGTACAAGTTCGTATCCATACTGATAACTGGCCAGAAGAAACGAGTTGGGAAATTCTAGATTCTGACGGTATGTACATTGATGGTATTGCTGAAGGATCTCTTGATAATCAAAACGACATGGAGTTTACTTGGGATGTTGCTTTAGATTTAAATGAGTGCTATGTTTTCACAATCTATGATGCCTACGGTGACGGACTAAACTCGTCTCAGTGGGGTGCCTCTCCTGACGGTACATGTGATGTTGTTTCTATGGATGGAACAACAGAAGTAAGCATCGTGGTCTCATATGATGGTGCAACTGATGCCGATTTCGCAGAATTAGTAGCGGGTATGGAAGTGACTCAGGTAACTGGAATCACTGAAAATGATCTTACGTCTAGCGTAAACGTCTTCCCTAATCCTTTCACTGATAACACAACACTTTCTTTCTCTGCTGCTGAAGCCGGACAGGCTTCTGTAGTTGTTTACAACCTAGTTGGAAAGAAAGTTATTGAAATGAATCTTGGAAATATCGCTGCAGGAACGCAGACCTTTGAGTTAGACTTCGCTTCTATGGAGGCTGGGATATACCTCGTAAGCCTGACTGCGGGTAACGAAACATCTACTCTACGTGTAACGAACGCACAATAGGGCTTTCCTTATAGAACTCGTATAAACTATATTGAATCCGCGTTGTGTGCTTTACGTACAGGCGCGGATTCTTTATTTATTTTAAACATTAAGATTACTGTAAATAGAGATGAAGCTTATTCGATTTTTATACATAGTTGCAATAACTACATTTATTCTATTCCCTTCATGTGACATTATTGAGGACCCTATAATTCCATTTACTGAAGGGTACAATGTGGAGCTGTACGGTAATCCTCCGGTTTTTCAATTAGCCACAACTT
>DQKQ01000222.1 GCA_015660615.1 Flavobacteriales bacterium | reverse complement strand
TGTCGCTTTGAATTTTAGGACAGTTGTCAGGAAGGCCAGCGCCGTCTATCCAAGCTGTGAGATTAACGGCATCGCGAGTTGCTTCATCTGTGAGAAGGTTGCCTTCTAAATATTCGATGAAGTTATCTGTATCCATTACATTGAATGCGTGCTTAGTGAAGTACTCAGAGAGGAAAGCATCGAATTGAGCTCTTCCAACAGTTTCTTCAATCATGCGAAGGAAAAGAAATCCCTTGTCGTAGGCAATAGCTGTCATTCCGTCATCTGGGTTGCGACCCTTTAAATGAAGGCGAAGGTGAGTGTCGTTTGGGCTTAAATCAGACAATTCATTTACTAATCCTCTATAGCTGAGGCTGGCAAGCATCTCACTTATATCTCGGCCGTAAACGGCTTCCATAATTCTTTGCTCGAAATACACAGTGAATCCTTCGTTAAGCCAAAAGTCATCCCATGTAGAATTTGTCACTAAGTTTCCGCTCCAGCTGTGAGCAAGTTCGTGCGCAACCAAGCTGACCAGGCTACGGTCACCTGCGATAATCGTAGGTGTGGCAAATGTTAAGCGTGGGTTCTCCATTCCGCCAAATGGGAAAGCTGCAGGCAGAACTAACAAATCGTAACGCTCCCAAGCGTATTTCCCGTAAAGGCTTTCAGCTGCAACAAGAAGATCCTCCATCTCTGCAAATTCATACTCTGCTGCGTCGATAAGGTCGGGAGTGGCATAAACTCCAGTGTGTTCTCCCACACTTCTAAACTCCACATCGCCAACAGCGAGGGCCAGTAGGTAAGAGGGGATGGGTTGGTCCATCACGAAGGTATAGTGTCCTTGAGAGTTCTTTTCTGTGGGATTCACGGCGCTCATAAGAGCCATTAAATCTGAAGGTACATCAACTGTAGCGTTGTAAGTAAATCGTATTCCAGGGGAGTCTTGACATGGGATCCAAGTTCTTGCGAGAATAGCTTGGCTTTGTGTGAATAAGAATGGGTGTGCATCTTCTGATCCTTCGACCCAAAGGAAAGCATCGGCTCCCGGTTGTGTGTTGTAATTTATACTTACTTTTTTTGTTGAAGGTGTGATCTCTATACTTAGAGGGGATCCGATAAATTCTTGTTCCTCGCCTATATTGAATGGGCTATCTTTTCCGTCAACTTGTACGCTGAGGATATCTAGCTCACGTATGTCTAAGATAACTTTCTCAGCATTGTCAGATGTTTCGAGATCGAAAGTTGCAGTAGCAGCAATGGTGCGAGACTCAAAATCTACGACAGCGTTCCAATCGAGGTGTGTTACAACAGCTTCTGCAGGTTTACTATAACTGTGGTGGTCGGTGGCTCTTTTCATATTGAGTATTGCTTCTTTTTTTGTGCTCGAGTTATCTGACGTTGGCGAGGTTGTCGAGTTTTCACAACTTGCTACAGTAAGTAAGCTAATTGTAATAAGGCTGATTTTGAGTAGGTTCATTTATTAAAATTTTTTAAAGCTCTTCCTGTTAGGACAAATAAGATAGTGCCGAATGCTGTTTTAACAAGTAGTCCAGGCATTAGAACTTTTACGGCAGTAGAAACATCTAGGGAGGTAGGGGTGAGGGCGTCTTGAAATCCAAGGCCTAGGATTAGAATTATTGTTTGGGCTAAAAATAGAATAATACATCCGGTAATAAACTCATGCTTGACTAAGTTCGTTTTTTTAGAAGCATAGTTTGCCGCCTCACCTGCGAAAAGGGCAGCGATAGGGAATGATAGTAGGAAGCCACCGGTAGGTCCAGTAAAATGGAGCCAACCTGAAGCGCCGCCATGAAATATTGGAGCTCCTAAACCTCCTACTAACAAATATAAAATTGTAGTACTAACACCGACTCTACTGCCAAATAAAAACCCCGACAGCACTACTAAAATAGATTGTAGAGTTATAGGTAACCCTTGAGCTAAGTCTAACTCTATGGACCCTAAGAGCGCCATAGCCGATAATGATATCACAAGATAAATTGCGTCGTCATAAAGTGTATTTCCCGTGAGTTTGATATCAGATCGAATCATTTTTATGAGTGTTACTCTCTTTCGAAATTCTGTTTTCCAATTGACTTAAATTCTACTTCGTTATTTTCCCTGTTTACGTCCGCTTGTAGGAGAAGTGGGTCGAGAGTGATTTTCGAGATGCGTTTCCCTAGTGTTGGGATCTCTAAAGTATAAGTGGGATTCGTCCAAGGCCAATCTTCAGCAAGGATCTCTCCTTTATTCATCTTTCTGTTTCCTCTCATGATAACCATTGGAATATGGTAGCTCGATGAAGTACCGTCTTTGAAAGTTACCATTAGGTCTTGGGGCATGGGCATTATGCCTACTTTTTCAAGGGTAATTGTACTCGCCTTTTTATTTGTTTCTACGGAACTTATTGCATAGTCAATAGTGTGTGTAGTGTTTACGAAGTAATCAAAGTACCAATCGAGTTCTATCCCTGATGTAAGTTCCATTACTCTCTTAAAGTCTGTGGGGCCAGGGTGTTTGAAAGCCCAAACTTTAAAATATTCCTTCATCCCTTCATTCCTCATCTTCTCACCTATGATAGCTCCGAGTTGCTCAACAAGGACTTCACCTTTAGAATAAGCAGCCACTCCATAAGCTCGGTTTGTGGTGTAGTGATCGGCATGCGTACTCATTGCTTCTTCGTTTCCGCTAAGCGCTTGTTTGATGTATCCGTAATAAGAGGATGAGTGAGATCCTCCAACACGCTGTTGAGACATTTCACGGGGTGCAATAATCTTCATGCACTCAGATTCAATCCACGAAGCAAATCCTTCATCCATCCATTCGTATAGCGCTTCGTTTGTGGCTACAACTGCTTGGAACCAAGAGTGAGCCATTTCGTGCACAGTTACACCTACAAGGCTGGGTAGTGAACGATTGGCAGTGATTAGAGTCATCATAGGGTATTCCATACCGCCATCTCCACCTTGGGCTATTGTGTATTGTGGGTATGGATATTCTCCTATAAAGTCGTTGAGGAATCTCATGGCCTGAACAGCAAATCGTGGCAGTTGGCGCCAAACTTCATCATACTCGTCATTGTGAACATATACGAAATTCATCTTTGTGTCTTGGCTTACTGAAACGCTTTCATAAACCAAGTCGGGATCAGCAACCCAAGCGAAGTCAATCACATTTGAAGCTTTAAAGTGCCAATCACCAGTACTTTTAGACTGTTCAGGGGTGTTTTTAGAAATACCAGTTGCGGCAACATTGTATCCTTCAGGCAGGTGAATTTTCACATCATAATTACCCCAAACACCATGGAACTCTCTTCCCACGTAGGGGTGAGAATGCCAACCCTCGTGGTCGTACTCACAGAATTTTGGGTACCATTGTGTCATGCTTAGCTCTATGCCTTCTTTATTCATCCAGCCTGAGCGTCTTATTTGACGAGGTACTTGCGCTTTCCAACTCATCTGGAAATTTGCATTTGTCCCTGAGACGATATGTGTAGGCAAATCCACGACCAATATCGTTTCCTCTATCGTGACAATGCACGGCTCACCATCCATAGTTAGGATTACATCTTTAATCCATCCCCACTCTTCTTCAGGTAGTTCCGATATCCTTGAGCCAACACGAGAGTCTGGATCAGATATATTACGAGATCTTACGTCCATCATACTGCCAGGTTGGAAAGCATTGAAGAAAGCGTACAAAAAGACTTTATTTAAATCGTCTGGGCTATTGTTTTCATACAGAACATCCATCTTTCCGTCGTACTGATGAAGATCAGTGTCAACGGTGATTTCCATATTGTAGTTCACTTTTTGTTGCCAACCAGGATACTGCGCAAACATAGAGCTTGTAAATAGTAGGAGAATTGTAGAGAATATAAATGCTTGTGTAGGTTTCATTTTGGGGAGTCTTGTAAATCATTGAGAATTTGATCTAATCTGCCTGGACTAAATTGAAAAACGTAAGATAGTGATGGATCTTCTTTTTTAAGCCACAGCATTTTTGAGCATACTTTACATGCTTAATTCAGAACTAAGGGCAATCATTTTCAGAATAACAACGGCAGATTCTATGCCTTTGTTACCTAAGGCGCCTCCAGATCTCGCTTCAGCTTGC
>DQKQ01000104.1 GCA_015660615.1 Flavobacteriales bacterium | reverse complement strand
GCTTTCTTCAGGTTGTTCGCCCTCAGGTTGTTCGCCCTCAGGTTGTTCGCCTTCTGGCTGTTCGCCTTCAGGTTGTTCGCCCTCAGGTTCTGCTCCCTCAACATCTTCCTCTTCATCATCAGCTTTAGGTACTCTGCAAACAGAAGCTATTTCATCTTTCCCTCTGAGACTAATTAGACGAACTCCTTGGGTAGCACGTCCCATTACACGAAGATCTTCAACAGCCATACGGATAGTGATTCCGGACTTATTGACTATCATTAAATCGTGCTCATTTGTTACATTAAGAATGGATATTAATACACCCGTTTTCTCAGTGATCTGTAGTGTCTTAACACCTTTACCACCTCTGTTTGTAATTCTGTAGTCATCAACTGCCGATCTTTTACCATATCCGTTTGAAGACACAACTAAGATTGAACTTTCTGGGTCGTTTACACAAACCATACCTATAACCTCATCATCTGGATTACCTAAAGTGATCCCCTTCACTCCCATTGCCGTTCTACCCACAGCGCGAGTTTTAGATTCGTTAAAGCGAATCGCTTTTCCTGACTTAAGACCTATAATAACCTCTCTATCACCATCTGTTAATCGAGCTTGTAGAAGTTCATCTCCCTCACGAATAGTTACAGCGTTAATTCCATTTGTACGTGGACGGCTATATGCTTCAAGACTAGTCTTCTTAATTAGGCCTAATTTAGTTGATAGAACAACATAATTGGCATTTGCATATTCTGGATCTTTAATATCCTTTACAGGAATGTATGCAAGAACCTTATCATCTAAACCAATGCTAATTAGATTCTGAATAGCTCTTCCTTTAGATTGTTTAGACCCTTCAGGCACCTCAAAGATTCTCATCCAGAAACACTTTCCAAGTTTAGTGAAGATTAAAAGCCAATTGTGATTCGTTGCCGTAAAAATGTTTTCAAGAAAATCTTCTTCACGTGTTGATGAGCCTCTAGCCCCTACTCCACCTCTATACTGTGATCGGTATTCTGCTAGGCGAGTACGCTTTATGTAACCAGCGTGAGAAATTGTAATTACAACCTGCTCATCTGGAATCATATCCTCAATACTTACCTCCGCTCCACTAAATTCTATAACCGACCTACGTTCATCACCAAATCTATCTCGAACATCTTGGAGTTCTTCCTTGATGATTGACATTCTACGTTCTTTCTTATCGAGAATATCTTTTAAATCTGTAATTAAAGCCGTAAGTTCATCATACTCAGCTCTTAACTTGTCACGCTCAAGTCCGGTTAGTTTTTGCAGGCGCATATCTAAGATAGCCCGAGCTTGAATTTCACTTAACTTGAATGATTCCATTAAACCTTTGCGAGCTTCCTCAGGTGAAGAGCTAGCACGGATTAATTTGATTACAGCATCAATGTTATCTAAAGCTATAATTAACCCCTGTAATATATGTGCTCTCTCTTCAGCTTTTGAGAGTTCATATTGGGTTCTGCGAACTACAACTTCGTGACGATGTTCAACGAAGTATTGAATCATATCCCGCAGGTTTAGGAGTATTGGACGTCCTTTTACCAGAGCGATGTTATTAACTGAAAATGAGCTTTGTAGAGCGGTGTACTTATATAGTGTGTTTAAGACTACATTGGGAATAGCGTCACGCTTCAATTCGTAAACTATTCGCATACCATTGCGATCAGATTCGTCGCGAATTTCACTAATCCCGTCGATTCTGTTTTCATTAACGAGTATAGCTGTCTTTCGAATCATATCAGCTTTATTCACTTGATATGGAATCTCCTCAACAATGATAACCTCGCGACCTGACTTTGTTTCTTCAAAGCGAGCCTTTCCCCTTACAACTACCTTTCCTCGTCCAGTGCGGAATGCTTCATGAGCTCCTGAAACACCGTGAATTACGCCACCCGTAGGGAAGTCTGGGGCTTTAACGAATTCCATAAGGTCGTCAACAGTGCAATTTTCATTGTCTATGTAATGATTCACTCCATCTAGAACTTCAGTCAAGTTATGCGGAGGCATATTTGTTGCCATTCCAACAGCAATACCAGATGCTCCATTTATTAGAAGGTTAGGCAATTTTGCAGGAAGGACTGTCGGCTCAGTGAGACTCTCATCAAAGTTAGGTGAGAAATCTACCGTATTCTTATCTAGATCTCCGAGCATATACTCAGCCATCTTCGTGAGCCTTGCTTCAGTATAGCGCATAGCAGCCGGGTTATCGCCATCTATACTACCAAAGTTACCTTGACCGTCAACCATTGGGTAACGTAATGACCAGTCTTGGGACATACGTACCATCGTATCGTAAACAGACGAATCTCCATGAGGATGGTATTTACCTAAAACTTCTCCTACGATACGAGCTGATTTCTTATGAGCTCTGTTCGATAATACACCTAGGTCTAGCATTCCATATAGAACCCTTCGGTGGACTGGCTTGAAACCATCTCTTACATCGGGTAACGCCCTTGAAACAATTACCGACATCGAGTAATCGATGTAAGCTGACTTCATTTCATCCGTAATATTAATCTGAATTATCTTTTCTCCTTCTGCCATAGTATCATCTAATCTTCAATAAAACTGAGAGCTGAATGATTCGCTAAAAAGCGTATAAACAGCAATTACACAGGGAACTCAAAAATACGAAAAGCAACGTAAGTAACAGCTAAAAAAAAACCTTCAATTCTTCACAATAGATAGTTTTTAGTTGTGAATAACGATGATAACTTTATTTCATCTATTCGGAGTAGATATGTAGATTTGGAGTAAGTCCTTAAGCAACACTTTACACATGTAAAGCGTTATACATAACAAAGGATTTACTTTTAATTTGAACTTAAGACTTTAAACAATATGGACGCTAAATTTTCACCCCGAGTAAGAGAAGTTATCACCTTCAGCCGTGAGGAAGCTTTACGCCTAGAGCACAACTACATAGGGGTAGAGCATCTACTATTAGGTATCATAAAAGAAGGGGAAGGAACGGCCATCCAAATCCTTGAGGGATTAAACTGCGAAGTAGGCAAACTAAGAGAGTTGGTTGAAAACTCCATTAGGCCTGCTGGAGGTAAACAGATTGGGAAGGGAAACCTACCATTAGTTAAGCAAGCGGAGAAGATATTAAAAATAACTTATTTAGAAGCTAAGATTTTCAAGAGCGCTATTATCGGTACGGAACACCTATTGCTTAGCATCCTAAAAGATGAAGACAACGTAGCGACAAAGTCTCTGAATGCTTTCAATATTGATTACGATGTTGCAAAAGAAGAGTTTGAAACAATTATTTCAGACAATATTAGTCCATCAAGTGACCTTCCCAGCTATGATACTCCGACATCTTCGATTGAAGACGATCCTGCAGCAAGTCATACTAGCGGAGCAAGTAGTGGGGGCATGAGTAGTGGCGGCAGTAAAAGCGGAGGTGCTAAAAGAAAGGGAGAGTCAAAGAGTACAACTCCTGTTCTAGATAATTTCGGCAGGGACCTTACTAAAATGGCTGAAGACGGAAAGCTTGACCCTATAGTGGGACGAGCAAAAGAGATCGAACGCGTTTCTCAAGTATTATCAAGAAGGAAGAAGAACAATCCAATACTTATAGGTGAACCTGGGGTGGGTAAGAGTGCAATAGCAGAGGGTTTGGCCTTGAGGATTGTAGAAAAAAATGTTAGCAGAGTTCTTTACGGAAAGAGAATTGTCACATTAGATATAGCCTCTCTCGTTGCTGGAACTAAGTACAGGGGGCAATTTGAGGAACGATTGAAGGCTGTTATGAATGAGCTGAATAAATCTCCCGATGTGATTCTTTTTATCGATGAGATACATACTATTGTGGGTGCTGGTGGTGCAAGCGGTTCTCTTGATGCTTCTAACATGTTTAAACCTGCTCTTGCAAGAGGAGAGGTTCAATGCATTGGAGCAACTACACTTGATGAATTCCGTCAGCATATTGAGAAAGATGGGGCATTAGAGAGACGTTTTCAAAAGGTTTTAGTAGAGGCTACTAATATTGAAGAAACTAAAGAAATACTTCACAACATTAAAGATAAGTATGAAGAGCATCACAGTGTCAGTTACACTGATAAGGCTATTGACGCTTGTGTGAAGCTTACCGCACGTTATATTACAGATAGACATTTGCCAGACAAAGCAATTGACGCTTTAGATGAGGTTGGTAGTCGAGTACATTTAAATAACATTCATGTACCCGAAGAGATTATTCAAATTGAAGAGGAAATCGATAGAATTAAGGATGAGAAAATTAAAGTTGTAAGGAGCCAACGATATGAAGAGGCTGCTAGACTTAGGGATTCCGAGCGAAATTTAATGGAACGCCTTGCTGCAGCGAAACTTAAATGGGCGGACGATAGTAAAAATCTTAGAGTAACAGTAACTGAAGCTCATGTTGGAGATGTCGTAGCTATGATGACAGGCATCCCCGTTAAGCGTATTGCCGAGAAAGAAAGCGGCAAACTCGCTAGGATGGATAAAGACATTGAAGGAAAGGTGATCGGTCAGTCTGAAGCTATTAAAAAGGTTGTGAAGTCTATTAAGCGCAACAGGGCTGGACTTAAAGATCCCAACAAACCTATTGGTTCATTTATTTTCTTGGGACCTACAGGGGTTGGGAAAACACAGTTGGCAAAAATATTAGCTCAATTTATGTTCGACAGTGATGAAGCTCTTATCAGAATTGACATGAGTGAATATATGGAGAAGTTTGCTGTTACAAGATTAATCGGAGCGCCTCCAGGATATGTTGGGTATGAAGAAGGTGGACAACTTACTGAAAAGGTGCGCCGCCGCCCCTACTCTATTGTGCTGTTAGATGAAATTGAGAAAGCACATCCAGATGTGTTTAACCTACTACTACAAGCCCTTGATTATGGGGTTATGACAGATAGCTTAGGCAGAAAGATTGACTTTAGAAATACAGTGATGATAATGACTTCTAATATAGGGGCGAGACAATTGTCTGAGTTTGGAACTGGTGTAGGGTTCAATACTTCTGCTCGTGAGAAGAATGAGGAGCAAAATAGAGCAGGAATTATTCAAAAAGCTTTGAAGAGTGCTTTCGCTCCTGAATTCCTGAACAGAATTGATGATGTTGTATTATTTCAGTCTCTAAAGCGTGAGCATATTCACAAGATAATTGACATTGAGTTAGATGAACTTAGTCAGCGAATTAAAGATTTAGGCTATGGTTTTAACGTTTCTGATGAGGCAAAGGACTACATCGTAAACAAAGGATATGATGAGAAATACGGGGCTCGTCCACTGAAGAGGGCAATTCAAAAGCATCTTGAGGATCCATTTGCAGAAGAAATCATTAACTCTGCTGTTCAGGAAGGAGACTTACTAACGGCTGATTACACGAAGGGAGATGATAATCTTACAATTACAGTCGTAAAGGGCGGAGTACTTGTTATGCCTAAAGGTGCCTCAGAAGCTCTTGATCTAAAAGAAGATGTGGATGTGAAGCCGAAAGCAAAAAAGAAGAAGAAGTCTAAGAAATCTGTCAAAGAAAAATCTGCTAAGGAAAAATCAACTTCTAAGAAAGATGATAAAGATGATTCCTGAGCCAACTTGAGAAAATGATAAAATTCTTTGTTAACTCTCCTTTTTTACGGAAACTATCTAATGTTGGCCTTGGCATTCTAAGGAATAGGTATTCGGCGACAGCATTGATTGGTCTGTTTTGGGTAATGTTTATTAGTGATATTGATTTATTCTTTATCGCTAAGGAGCAATCAAAACTCCAAGAAATGAGGAAAGAGGTTGAAGTAACTAATTTAAAAAACAACGAATTGCGATTACAACTTGAGGAAATCGAGAAGAACCCAGCCGTCTTAGAGAGGGTTGCACGTGAGCGCTACTTTATGAAGCGCCCAGAAGAAGAGGTGTTCAGAATAGTTGAATAATTGCAGATAACATTCTGCCAATTGAGCTCGGGTCTTTTACTACACTAAATAACAGTCCAAACAAAGCTCCATATATATGTGCGTCATGAGCTATACCTGTACCCCCATTCTTCTGCATATGCCTCTCGTACAGAAAGAATAGAACTCCAGCAAAAATAGCTGGCATGGGGATGATGAAAAAGAGTAAAAGAGTATGTGTGGGGTGAGCAACAATGAAAGCCATTAAAACAGCGCTCACTGCCCCTGAAGCACCCAGGGATCTGTAATTAACATTGTCCTTATGCTTAGTTAGTGCAGGAATTGCTGCAGTTAAAAGCGCTCCGAAATACAAAACCGGAAAAGAAGCCCCCATTTCTGCCTCTACAGTCTTACCGAATTCCCAAAGAACAAACATGTTAAAAAACAAATGAGTTCCATCGGCATGAATAAATCCATGACTTACAATCCTATAATATTCCTTAAAGTGATTAACGTTGTAGGGGACAAGCATAAGCTTATCTAATATTTGGGGTTTCTTCATCGCGAACAATGAAGCCCCTACCGTTACAGCTAAGATTAATAATAACATGGATTAATCGCTAGAGTGATCGGCTACTATCACCCACTCTTTATTGATTTTACGCCAAACAAGAGAGTACATTCCACCCACTTCTTCATTCAACCTCCAAGCCCCAATAACAAGTGCGGAGTTGTCACAAAGTGGAGTCCAACTCCTGTTAGTGAATGTAAGATGTCCCATAGACTCTCTATCCGGGTATCCCTTTTTATATCTACTCAGAGTTGCATTATACCCAGTGGTTACACCACTTCCACCAACAAATAAAAGACTGTCTGATTGCATATATCCTATCATAAATCCCTCTAGGTCTCCATTATTCCATGCTTGCTGTTGATTCAGCATTGTAGCTGCAACAGAGAGTGGCATTCCAGGCACTTGAATTTGGCCGAAAAGACTTAACGATCCAAAGCAAAGCCAGATATATAGAAATAGCTTATACATTGAATCGGAAGTGCATGATGTCACCATCTTTAACGATGTATTCCTTTCCCTCAACTGATAATTTACCAGCTTCCTTAACTGCATTTTCTGATCCATAGTTCACGAAATCATTGTAAGCCATAACTTCAGCTCGGATGAAACCTTTTTCGAAATCTGTGTGAATTACGCCCGCAGCTTGTGGAGCTTTTGCGCCTTTACGTACGGTCCAAGCCCTGACTTCCTTAACACCTGCAGTAAAGTAGGTATGAAGGTCTAAAAGTTCGTATTCTGTTCTGATGAGTTTTGCGACTCCGGCTTCTTCTAAACCAAGGTCTTGGAGAAACAT
>DQKQ01000043.1 GCA_015660615.1 Flavobacteriales bacterium | reverse complement strand
TATTTCCCATAATCAGTTCTGTTCAGCTGAATAAACTTTCTGGTCAGCAAGCCACGCATCGTATTTCTCCTGTGATTCAACAACAATATCCATAGACATATTAAAGTGAGCAGATCCACAAATTTTATTGCAGAGTAGAATATAATTGAAATCAGGATTGTCGAGAATCGTTCTCATACTATCCGTTGTAATTGTTGGTGTTATCTTAAATCTAGTAGGTAGGCCAGGAACTGTGTTCATTTGCGCTCTGAAGTGAGGCATGAATGCTGAGTGGATAACATCTCGTGACCTGAAAATGAATTCGATTTCACGACCAATAGGCAAGTGAAATTCGCCCTGTACTATCCTATCATCGTTACCGACTTGCCAACTACTAAGTCCATCACTAAACTCATATGGCTCCAGCTCAAGAATACGCTGTAAATGACGCTCTAAACGGTAGATCTTATCTTCCTTAGCTTCATAAGCAGCCTCGGTCATCACAAGAGCTTCTCCAGAAGAAAGGACTGTCTCAATATCGTGAAGTCTACTTTCTAAATGAGCTTTGTGGTCTGGGGAAGGTTCGTGAGAATCGTGCCCGTCATGCCCATGAGAATCTCCACCATGAAGAGTTGCTTCAATTTCTGATTTTTCAGTTAATAAATGATCTTTTTCAAAATCAAGGGTCGCTTGAAGTTTGTCAATTTTATCGGTGATTTTAATGTTTGCAAGCATCACCCCTTCCTCCGTAATAATTCCGAGAGGATTCGAAGGAGTAATTAAATTAAAATCTGTAGCACCGAATTGACCGTCATCACCAGAATAACGAGCTGTCCAATCGAATTGCTTAGAATAAAGCTCTACTCTAATTGCGTCGTCAGATGCAGGTCCAGTCATTTCAGCCCAAGTTTTTAGACCGAAAATGATAATCACAGCTAACACTATAGATGGAACAATTGTCCAAATGAGCTCTAACTTACTATCGTGAAGTAAGAAGAGAGCCTTCCTATTTTTATTGTAACGATACTTGTAAGGAAAAACAAATAGCAGAGTATTAACAACGAAAAACACGAAAATGATTATCGCAAGGTTGAAGTTCATAAGAGTATCAACCGATTCCCCATGAGCAGAAGCAGCAGGTGGTAGATAATCCCCGTAGCGAACGAATTGCCATAAGGTAGTTGCGTAGAACACAATCATAAATACAATCCAAAGGGCGCCATTCATACGGGTATCCGCTTCAGATATTTCCTCTTCACGATGGCCTCGCATACGTGCAGAGAGTTGATATATTTTAGCCAGTTGTGCTACGGCTATTACGCCTACAACGATGACTAAAAGAATGAGAAGTTTCATACGTCAGTTTTCTTTATAGGGTTAATAATTTAAGTCTTTAGACTCCTGAAGCATAGGGTGATTCTTTGCAATCAGAGGAGCTTTAGACAGTGTCGTCAGCGTTCTGTTTATGAATAACCCAAGGAAACCTAGGAATAAACCTATTTCAAATAGTCCAAATACATTGTGATTAAACATTGTACCAGGTATAACAAGTAAATAGACATCTGTAAAGTGTCCTATAAAAATTAGAACCGCAACAGGCAATAAGAAAGCAGGATTACGCTTTGTGTCTCTAGAAATAAGTACTAGAAAAGGAACTACAAAGTTGATGAGGAACATCGTTACAAATGGAACCTTATAGTCAGTGAAGATTCTGCTTACGTAGTAAGTGACCTCCTCAGGTATATTAGAATACCAGATTAGCATAAACTGACTAAAGAATAGGTAGCTCCACAACATCGAAATTGCAAACATCCACTTTCCTAGGTCATGCATGTGGCTATCTGTAATTTCCTCGAAATATCCCTTTGTCTTAAGCCAAAGTATAGTAACGTGAGAGAAGATGATCATTCCAACCCACATCCCAGAAAAAAGGTACCATCCATAAAGTGTGCTGAACCAGTGAGGGTCAAGAGACATTAACCAATCCCAAGAAAGTGTAGACGAGAAATATGCAAAGAAAACCATAAACAGCGCACTGCGACGGAAGACTTTGAAGTGTATCTCTGTACCTCCTATTTCATCCTCTTGAAGGGACCACTTACGGAATAACTTAGCAAACAAAAGGAATGTAAATAAGTATATAAACGTCCTAAGCCAAAAGAACCAAGTTGAAAAATAAGCTCCTTTTGCAGCAATAATAGAATCGTAGTTGGGATTCTTAACCGCACCAGCAACTTCCTTATCAAAATAGGTAGATACTCCACCCTCCACAGTCATAAACTCATGGTATAGTGTTGTATCCATCCAGTGATATAGGTGATGTATGTGAAACTGTCCCGCTAGTAGAACAATCACAATCACCGCTGCTCCGTAGGGCAAAAACCCCATCATAGCTTCGAAGAAGCGCTTAATCACAACGGACCAGGCGCTCTCAGTTATGTATTGTAGCGCATAAAAGAATAGAGCTGCTAACGATAGTGAAAAGTAGAAAAATCCATTTACAAGTATATTCGCCCACCATCGTTGATGGTGATCAGAATGATCTGTTAGATATCCTCCAACAAGAGCTACAAGACCCAAAGTCATTAAGACTTGAGTAATCAGCTTAGCACGTCCTTCAAATTTGAATTCCATGATCAGTTGTTATTTTCGGTTTCTGTTACTAAAGCCACGCCATTTGAATCAAATGTTGGCATTTGTCCTCCATTCTGAAGAACTTGAACATATTGGATAATCTGCCAAAGACCCTTTTGGGAAATCTGAGAAGCATGAGAACCCATAAGTCCTTTACCGTAAATTAAGGTATGGTACATTTTACCCTCTGGTAAGTCTTTAAGCTTAATCGAAAAATCAGGTATACCCATGATATGACCATTTCTTGAAATCGCTCCATCTCCCTTTCCTTCTAATCCGTGACAATGCGTACACATCAGCTCAAAGTTCGCAGCACCGGCCTCAATATTAGAAGCTGTTGTTATTAAAGGTGACTTTAACTCCTCTCCTGCCAACTCGTATCCTTCAGGTGTATTTGCATAAGCATAAGGAAGGCCAAACGCCTTGTCATCACCTTTGAACGCAATCGAACCAGCAACAGGCTTACGAGCACTCATGGTGCGTCTTTGCTCAGCAGCTACTTCTTCCGTTACGTAATATGGATCCTCTCCATAATCAACATATGCCTCAACTGCTGGAGATCGGTACATGTCAGGCATGTATTCAACACCAGGGCTATTGGGATCAGTAGTGCAAGATGTCATCATAGCTGCTGCTATGATTAATGTTGCTGTGTAAAGTGTAATCTTATGTATCATGATTACTTGATCTCTTTAATGCTGAGCTCGAAAAGCGCAGTGTTTTTAATAGCAGTCTCTAACTCCTCAGCATTCATACTATTTGAATCTGTTGTAATCTCCATTACGAACATATTATCAGTCGTTCTTGGATCGGGGTTCGTAGCAGGCATTCCTGGAAGTGTCCCATTGCGAAGAAGGTAAGTGATTACCATACCGTGGGCAGCACATAGAACTGAGAATTCAAACGTAACAGGAATGAAAGCAGGAAGGTTCTCTAAAAGAGAGAAGCTAGGTTTTCCTCCAATATTCATAGGCCAATCAGATATCATAGTGTACCACATAAATGATACAGCAATAGTTAATCCAGTCATAGCATACATGAATGATGTAATTGCTAGACGTGTTCTCTTAATCCCTATTACTGGGTCAATACCGTGTATAGGAAATGGAGAAAAGACTTCATTGACATGAATGCCCTTTCCTACAAGTTCGCGAGCAGCTACTAAGAGCTTTTCGTCGTCGTCATACATGACGTGGAATACCTTTTTCATGATGGTATTATTTTACTTGTTTGTTTCTATATGACTCACCGCTTGACTTCAAAATAGTTTTAAGTTCGTTCAAAGCAAGTACAGGGAAGAATCTTGTAAATGCTAAGAAGAGAGTAAGGAAAATCCCGAGAGTTCCAAGGAAAATCCCGACATCTGTCGCAGTTGGAATAAACTCACCCCAAGAAGATGGGAGATAATCTCTGTGAAGAGATGTTACGATAATAACATAACGTTCGAACCACATACCAATGTTTACAACAATTGAGATAATGAATGTTGCGACAAATGATCTACGTATTTTCTTGATCCAGAAAAGCTGTGGACTAATAACGTTACATGTCATCATAGTCCAGTAGGCAATACTGTATGGCCCAGAAAAACGGTTTATGAATGCATAGCTCTCATACTCTACGCCTGAGTACCAAGAAATGAAGAGCTCCGTTAGATAAGCTACTCCAACAATAGACCCAGTAACAATCATTACAATATTCATGTACTCAACGTGCTTGATATGAATATAGTCCTCTAGTTTGTATGCTTTACGCATAACAAGTAAGAGAGTCTGTACCATAGCAAACCCTGAGAATACCGCTCCAGACACGAAGTATGGAGGGAATATTGTAGTATGCCATCCTGGGACAATAGATGTAGCAAAGTCCATCGATACAATCGAGTGAACTGAGAATACAAGTGGTGTGGCAATACCCGCAAGAACAAGGCTTAGTTCTTCGAATCGATTCCAGTGCTTGGCTCTTCCACTCCAACCGAAACTTAGTATACTGTAAATCTTCTTCGGTAAAGGCTTTACCATTCTATCGCGAATTGTCGCAAAGTCTGGTATTAGACCTACATACCAAAATACTAGAGATACTGAGAAGTAAGTTGAGATCGCGAAGACATCCCAAAGAAGTGGACTGTTGAAGTTCACCCATATTGAACCAAACTGGTTTGGCAGAGGAAAAACGTAGTAAGCTAACCAAATTCTTCCCATATGAATCCCCGGGAAGACCGCAGCCATAATAACAGCGAAGATTGTCATTGCCTCAGCGGAACGATTAATCGCCATACGCCACTTCTGACGGAACAGTAAGAGGACTGCTGAAATAAGTGTTCCAGCGTGTCCGATACCTACCCACCATACGAAGTTGGTGATATCCCAAGCCCAACCAACGGTTTTATTCAGCCCCCATACTCCGATACCAGTACCGATGAGGTATAAAATCGACCCTATGCCGTAAATGGCAATAATGGACGAAATTGTAATCATTATTTTCCATCCGAGAGGAGCAGGTCCCATTATAGGTCCTACAACATCATCGGTAATATCCTTATAAGTTTTGTGACCTAGGATAAGTGGTTCGCGAATTGCTGATTCTCTTTGCATAGTCGTTAGATCAAGAGTTTCTTACCTTAGTCATGTAGTAGACGTTCGGCTTAATACCGATTTCTTCAAGAGCATGATAAGCACGATTATTTTCCGAAATAGTTCTTACTTCAGAACCATTGTCGTTTAAGTCTCCGAAATTAATAGCGTTAGACGGGCAAGACTCTGCACAAGCTGTCTTAATCTGTCCATCAAGGATAGGAGTTCCTGATTTTTTAGCATCGAGCTTACCAGACTGAATACGCTGCACACACATAGAGCATTTTTCCATTACTCCACGAGCACGAACAGTAACATCAGGATTTAGAATTAGTCGAGCTAATGAGTCATGAGCCGGATTAACGTGTTCGAACTTCTTATAACCTTTATAATTAAACCAGTTAAATCGACGAACCTTGTAAGGGCAGTTGTTAGCGCAGTAACGTGTACCGATACAACGATTGTAGGTCATTTGGTTTAAACCCTCATTGCTATGAGTCGTAGCAGCAACAGGGCAAACCGTCTCACAAGGAGCGTGGTTACAGTGTTGACACATCATAGGCATGTGGACTGTTTGAGGGTTCTCTGAAGGATCCTCCATACGGCCGTAGCTTTCAATTACACCCACACCTTCCTCCTCTCCTTTTTCAAGAGAGAAATCAGAAGCGTAGTAACGATCTATCCGTATCCAGTGCATATCGCGGTGCCTTAACACTTCGTCCTTTCCAACAACACTTACGTTATTTTCTATGTTACAAGCTGTTACACACGCGCTACAACCTGTACAAGTTGTAAGGTCAATAGTCATACCCCAACGGTGGCCCACTTCCTCTACAGGGTGACTGTGCCAAAGGTCGAATGCGCTCGTAGTCTTTTTATCACGAGCATCTATTACACCATCATGGTTCGTATCCTCGTGAACGTTAAGCCTGTGAGCTTTGTTCCAAGAAGCTTCACCCTTTGCTTTTCCAGCTTCAGCTAAATATGAATCGAAAGAAGTTTCTTTTACAACTGACTCACGTCCCATATAGGTATTGTGAATCTGTGTACAAGCAAGTGGATATTCTGCGCCAGTAGCTTCTATGCTGACATCGTAGTTGGCATATATTGTATAGCCTTCAGAAGTTGAAGTTAGCGGGTACGCATTTGCGCCGATCGGCATGGGCTGTCCTGAAGCGTGAGTGAGGTGTTCACCTTGTTCGCCTGTTTGGAATGCAGCTTGTCCGATGTTTTCTCCGTTAGATCCACGACCGTATCCGAGAGCGATACCTAGAGTACCTGGCTTTTGGCCTGGCTGCATAAACGCAGGAAGCTCAACAGACTTACCATTAACTGTAACTTTTACAACAGACCCCATATCCTCTTGGGCTATGTATGTGTTGAGACCCATACTGTCCATGTCAGACTTAGACATCGTAACGTAGTTATCCCAAGTCACCTTAGTTACCGGATCTGGCGTCTCTTGGAGTATTGGATTGGCAGCGTGGTTACCTGAACCGGCTGTTGCCTTAACATACGTAACTAGCTCAAATGCACCTCCTTTTACTGATGCAACTTTGCGCTCAGCTTGAGTAGTGTCAATTGCTGCTGTGTATTCTGGAGATTCCGGGAAATCATTACCAGTCATAGTTCCATCGTGAATAGCGCTGTTCCAATCTGAATCTGAGTACATGGCGTCAGATGTGTACGAAGCGTTGTACTGACGACGTAGGAAAGTGTACCAATCGCTGTTTTCAGAGGATGACCAGTTGAGGAATGATTCCTGAGCTGCCCGTGTGTTGAATATAGGCTCAATTGTAGGTTGGACCAAATCGATACGGCCTGAGCTTAAGCTAAGATCGTTCCAGCTCTCTAAGTAGTGGTGATCAGGTGCTACGAATGTTGAACGTACTGCTGTTTCATCAGCAACTCCATTCATACAAACTGAAGTCTTGACTTTAGCTAGACCAGTGTTAAATGCATCTGCATTAGGTAGGTCATATGAAGGATTACATCCGTAAGTGATAAGGGTTGAAATCTTTCCGGAATTCATATCCTTCACAAGATCAGAAACTGAAGCATCATCTCCACGGTAAGCCATAGATGGACGCTCTAGATCTAATGTAGAACCATAGTTTCCAAGTTGCTGATTTATCGCTGCAACAATAGTTTGAGTTGCAAGGTCATTAGAACCTGCGACAACAAGTGACTTGCCTTTAGATGAATTTAATGACTTAGCTGCTGCATTTATACTCTTAATAACGCCTGGGTCTAAATTAGAAACTGTTGCACCTTTAAGAGCGGCAAGTAATCCAGCTGCAACCTTACCCTCTTCGGAGGGTTTAATCATAGTACGAACATCAGCGTTAGTTCCTGTCATAGTCATCGCTGACTCAAACTGAAAATGCTTAGACTGTTTTCCACGCTCTGGGCCTCTTAATAAAGCGTAATCCGGTGCGTAAAGTGTTGAAGATAACCAAGAGTTAAGGAAGTCAGCAGCGATACTTACTATGACCTCTGCTTTAGAAAAGTGATAAGAAGGAACAGCATTCACACCAAATGCATCAGCTTGAGCCATGCGAAGTGCTGAGTAAGAAATAGCATCATATTGAACGTGCTCGGCCCCTAACGCTTCTATAGCTTTTACAGTAGAGGGACTTACTATAGTGTTTGAAAGAACAACTGTTCTACCAGTGCCAGAAACGGCCGCAGACATAGCCTTATCTAAATCGTCCCAAGTTGTTGAATTTCCCTTCTGAGTAGGGCCATCTAGTCTTGCTTTATCGTAAAGGCTCATCACAGAACCTATTACACGCGAATTGGCCTTTCCAGCGCCTATTCCCGTAGAAGTGTTACCCTTAATGAAAATTGGTCGACCCTCACGAGTCTTTACTAGAACATTTGAGTAATCCATTCCATCGTAATAAGTCGAAGCGTAGTAATTAGCTACACCTGGAGTTATTTCTGCTGGTTTATTTGTATAAGGAATAGACTTAATTACAGGAGTCTCACAAGCAGCAAGAGTGGCAGCGGTAAGAGAGAATCCCATAAACTTTAAAAAGTCACGACGACCAGTAGTTGTGCTACTGTGGCGCTCGTCTGCTAAAAATTGGTCAACAGGAATCTGTTCTTGGAATTCCTTGGCCTGGATTTCCTTGAACGCTTCCGTGCCGTCTAATTCGTCCAATCCGGACCAGTATTTTTTATTGTTAGCCATGTGGCGTCAGAATCAGTTGTTAATAGTGACACTTAGAGCATTCCCAGCCTCCAAGTTCTCTTACGGTAATTTTTTCGTCTTCTAAGTATCGGCGTAGCTCCTCATTTCCTCTTTCAGAATTCATAAGGCGATCATGCATCTCCTCATAGTATCCACTTGAGGCCAAATCAATCTCTGCCTTATTGTGACATTCAATACACCATCCCATAGTTAAGGCAGGTTTAGAAAGCTGGATAATCCCAGGGTAAGTATCAATTAAAGTATTGATCTCTTCAACTGGAGCAATCCTTCCTACACTATAAGTAGAAACATCTCCGTGACAGTTTTGACATTGAAGACCACCTACATTTACGTGCTGTTGGTGACTGAAGAAAACGTGATCTGGAAGATTGTGAACTTTATTCCATTTAATAGGCTCACCGTTGTAGCTGTCTTGGGGAAGAGCTTTTCCATTGTTACCGTCTCCATCTAAATAAGTACCCGTACTAGAGTCAAATCCTATCGCCGCGTATATTTTTTCAATCTCCTCTGTTCCTGTACGCTTTCCTTTCTTAATTGCCTTGTGACAATTCATACAAACGTTCGCACTTGGGATTCCGGCGTGCTTAGAATCGTAAGCGCTGCTGTGACAGTACTTACAATCAATCTCATTCTCACAAACGTGAATGCTGTGGTTGAATGCGATAGGTTGCTCAGGACTGTAATTAGAGTATGTACCGATATCCATAAGCGCTGAATAACCCACTACAACTCCATACAAGACAAAGAAAATACCAATTAGAGTGACCATAACTAGGTTGTTCCAAGCCCAGCCACCAAATCTGGCAAGATATCCAGTATCCGGTAACAAGTCCTCGCCAGCTTTTTCTGCAATCACATCGGTAAGTGACCGCTTAACTCCAGCTGCACTCAAAGCAATAACCGTGAATAAAATCAGGAGAATAAGAAACCACATTGCGTTACTCGAATCTGATTCTTCGGGAGCATTGTAATCAATTGTCGGACAGTTGTCACTTGAAGCGGTATCGCCGCCTCCATCAACTGGGGGGGATGTAACGTATGCAAGGATATCAGAAATATCAGCTTCAGAAACCGCTTGCCCAGTCATCCAACCATAAGTTCCTACGTAACGCTCGACTATACTTTTGATGTATTTATCACCCGACTCTGCTGCCTCTTCTGGAGATTGGATCCACTGTACAAGCATCTCATCTCCAGATGGCCAACGATCTTGGATACCTGCAAGACCTGGTCCCACGAGTATCTCGTTAGTGATCTTATGACATGCTGCACAATTTGCGTTAAAAAGTGATTGACCATTTATGGGGTCTCCACCCTCCCAAATACTTTGGGCTGCAAGTCCAAAGACTTGAAATACTAGGATGGTACATATAGCACGTGCTATATGTTGAAGTCGGTTTATACGATTATTCATCGGCTTTTTCATATCAATCGAGTGCACTCAATTCACGCGCGAAATTACAATGAATTTTACACTTATCGCACACTATGTCACAGCAATGTCATAACCCTCTCTTATTTAGAACCTTTCCAAACAATAATACTTAATTTAGTACGCTTTAAATGAGTAGTTATAGGTAGTTTTGTCTTGAAGAAAAAAAAATAAGCAACTAATATGTTACCTAGGTTAAATCAAATTGCAATAATTTGCTTCTGCTATCTAAACGCAAGCACAATTTCAGCTCAAAGTGACAACTCGTGGTGGAAGAGCATTTTCAGAACTGACTGTGACACAACACAAATTCAATCAGTTAACATAAACAATGAGGATTCTATTCTCAATGACACTTCTATCATAGAGATTAAACTTGATTCTTCCGCTTTAATAAAAACGTTGCCCGCACTTCCTATTAGGGATGGCAATGGAAGCGTTATAATTAACATGGATTCTGCTCTCACAGAGATTGATTTAAAAGCGTTCTCTGAGACACATACTTTAAAAGGGTATAGAGTCCAAATTCATTTCGGAAATTTAGAAACCGCCAGAGCAGTTCGAGCAAAATGCAGGAAACGATTAGGTGGAAGAAGTGTTTACTTAGAATCTATTGCCCCTAACTACAGCGTTGTGGTGGGTGATTTCAGGAACCGATGGGAGGCAGAGTCGGCACTACCAAGATTGAAAAAACTATACCCAAGTGCCGTAATCATACCAACAGACATAGAGCTACCTAAGCTTTAGCTCTCTAGGGTCTGCTTGACTTCGACTTCTTCGTAAGCTTCAATTACATCTCCAACTTTGATGTCGTTGAATTTATCAATGTTTAAACCACACTCATATCCTTTAGCTACTTCTTTCGCGTCGTCTTTGAATCGTTTTAGAGACCCAAGGAGTCCCGTATAAACGACTATACCTTCACGAAGAACCCTCACCCTGCTAGAGCGAAGTATTTTACCTTCATTGACAATACATCCAGCAATAGTTCCGAGTTTAGAAATCTTGAATGTTTCTCTAATTTCAGCACTACCCACAATATTTTCTTCAATTATAGCAGATAATAACCCCTCCATTGCATCACGCATTTCTTCAATGGCTTTATAGATGACAGAGTAGAGTTTAATCTGAACATCTTCTTCCTCCGCTAACTTACGAGCAGTTGCCGATGGGCGAACTTGGAATCCGATAATGTAAGCTGAAGAAGCAGATGCTAAAAGGACATCTGACTCTGTTATTTGGCCTACCGCCTTATGGATAATCTTCACCTGAACTTTCTCAGTAGAGAGCTTTTCTAACGAGTCGCTCAAAGCTTCAATGGAACCATCCACGTCACCCTTCACGATAAGGTTAAGCTCCTTGAATTCACCCACCGCAATACGACGTCCAAGCTCTTCAAGAGTTACTGATTTCTGAGTACGGACTCCTTGCTCACGCTGGAGCTGTTGGCGCTTTGTTGCTATAGTTCGAGCTTCTAGGCTCTGCTCAAATACGTTGAAGTTATCTCCGGCACTAGGTGCGCCATCGAATCCAAGTACAGAAATAGGAGAAGAAGGACCCGCTTCGTCCACACGATTTCCGCGCTCATCGAACATGGCTCTAATTTTTCCTGAGAATTGACCCGCTAGAATTGGATCACCCACCCTCAATGTCCCTGACTCTACGAGAAGGTTAGTCACATAACCACGACCCTTATCAAGTGTTGATTCAACAACTGTTCCAAGGGCACGCTTGTTAGGATTTGCCTTAAGATCTAGCATTTCTGCTTCTAAAAGAACTTTTTCTAACAACTCTTCTATGTTAGTTCCTTGTTTGGCAGAAATTTCTTGGCATTGGTATTTCCCTCCCCATTCCTCAACAAGAATATTCATCTCGCTAAGTTCTTTTTTAATCTTATCGGGGTTCGCCTCCTCTCTATCCATTTTATTAAGAGCAAAAATCATTGGGATTTCAGCTGCTTGAGCATGGTGGATAGCTTCTTTTGTTTGGGGCATAACCGCATCGTCAGATGCAATTACAATAATCGCAAGGTCGGTAACTTGGGCACCACGAGCACGCATAGCGGTAAACGCTTCGTGACCAGGTGTATCTAAGAAAGTAATTTGTTCGCCACTATCAACTAAAACGGAATAAGATCCAATATGCTGAGTAATACCTCCGGCTTCACCAGCAATAACGTTTGCTTTTCGAATATAGTCGAGAAGGGATGTCTTACCGTGATCAACGTGACCCATTACAGTAATAATCGGTGGACGAGAAACCAGTTCATCTTCATTATCCGCCTCAACTTCTATTGCATCCTCTAAGTCTGCGCTTACAAATTCAACTTCAAACCCGAAATCTTCAGCAATCATAGTGATTGTTTCAGAATCTAGTCTTTGGTTAATCGAAACCATGATACCAAGCATCATGCAAGCAGAGATAACATCATTAACAGACTTATCCATCATAGTAGCTAATTCAGCTACAGTAACGAATTCGGTAAGTTTAAGAATAGTCTCCTCTAACTGTTGGCGTACTATTTCATCATCTGAACGGTCTTTAATATCTTTACGCTTAGCGCGACGCATCTTAGAAGACTTAGATTTCTTGCCGCCTGATAGACGAGCAAGTGTATCTCTAATCTCCTTTTTAATATCTTCTTGCGTAACCTCCTTTTTAGGCCCTTTTGCTGTAGCTCCTCTTGTACGTTGACCTCTTGCCGGCCCACGTGGACCTGGTGCTCTAGCTGGTCGAGTAACTCCGCGTGATGGTGCTGGGGCGTTAGCCTGTTTTTTAACGTCTATCTTTTTTACTCTAACACGTTTTCGTTTCCCATCGTCTTTAGATTTTTTCTTCTCAACAGGGAGCTCAATCTTTCCAACCACTTTAGGGCCACTCAGCTTCTGAACCTTAGTTTTTACAACTAAATCATCCGAAGTGTTATCTGTATTATCCACCTTTGTAGGAGGAGATTCAAAAGTAGGAATGGCCGATTTTACTACGATTTTATCTGCTTCAACTTTCGCTTTTGCTCGTGCAACTGCTGCGACAGCTTTCTTCTCTTCTGCTTCTTTTGCTTGAGCTGCAAAATCCACCTTGCCTACTACTTTAATTCCATTTGACACAGAATCTTTTGCTTTGATCACATTTTTATCTGCTTCTGCTTTTTCAGACGCAGCTTTTTCTGTGGCTTCTTTTTGATCGACAGCTTTCTCAGCTAATGCAATAGCAGCTTCTGCTTCTGCTTCTGCTTTCTTCGCTGCAGCTTCAGCATCTGCCGCTGCTTTTGCTTGCGCTTCTTGAGCTTCTTTTTCAGCCGCTTCTTTTTC
>DQKQ01000011.1 GCA_015660615.1 Flavobacteriales bacterium | reverse complement strand
TCTGCATTTACAACTGGAAACGATTTTGTTGTGACTGTTACTTGCGCTGAATGTGCGGATGTACCATCTAACGATGATTGTAATGATGCGACTGCTATGGTTACAGGAGAGACATACACTGCATCAACTTGTTGTTCTTCTCAAGAGGCTCTAGATATTCCATGGTCTGGATTTTCAACTGCATATGGTGTGTGGTACACTTTCAACTCTGGGGACTTCGATACTTTTGATTTCAATGCAACAAACATTTCAAATGATGTACTTGGATTAGGATTTATGGGTTCAGGCGATTGTGAATCTTTAGTTCCTGTTGCTGGTTGCACATTTACTGGATCATGTGCCGGTTCTGTTGAGAATTTTATTACTCTAGAGCCTAATACAAATTATTACGCTGTGATTTTTACTATGGACCTAAATACTTGTGGTGACTTTGAATTCACTACTAATGGTGTAAGCTTCGGATGTACAGACGCTACTGCGACTAACTACGACGCTTCTGCTACAACTGACGATGGTACTTGTGACTTTACAGGTGTAGTTCCAGCGAACGATATTTGCGATACAGCTGAAGCTTTAGTTTGTAACTCAGTTACTGTTGGTTCAACAGGTGGTGCAACTATACTAGGATCTCCAATTGGAGTTGCAGGATGTGAAACTGCTCCTGGAGCAGGTGTTTGGTACTCATTCGTGGGTGACGGACAACTTCATAACTTAAGCACTTGTGGATCTGATATCGATTCTAAGATTAACATTTACACAGCTGCTGAAGCTTGTGGAGGTGGTGGAATTGATGTTCCTCCTGCTGATGCATGTGGAGAAGGTTTAGTTACTATAAACTACAGTGTTGGTGGTGGATCATGGGATTCAGAGATCTCTTGGTCTCTTTCTGATGCTGCTGGAGAAGTTGCTTCTGGAGGAGCTCCTGTAACAGGTAGCGTTTGTCTACCTGAAGGCGATTACACTTTAACTATGGCTGATGCTTACGGAGACGGATGGAATGGCGGAAACGCTACATTCACAAATGCTCTTGGTGAAGTTCTAGGCTTCTTTACTGCTGTAGCCGGTAATCCAGCTGAAACAGCAACTTTATCTGTTTCTGCATACTCTATGGACCCTGTTTACCAACCTGGAGACTTTACTTGTTTCGCTTCTGCTATAAGTAGTGATGGAACTGGTGCATGTTCTTTATATGATTCTGACGATGTTAATTTCGAGTTTGTTTCTACTGTAGGTACGCTTTACTACGTTCTCGTAGGTTCTGAAGCTAGTGCTGGTGCATTCGACTTAGTATTTGATTGCGCTGTAGTAGTTGAGGGATGTATGAACTCTGCTGCTTGTAACTTCGATCCATCAGCTAACGTGAGTACTGCTACTTGTGATTTCTGGTCATGTGTTTGTGCTACGGAAACAGGTACATCTGTTCAATTAAATATGGTTGATGCTTTCGGTGATGGTTGGAATGGCGCAGGCTACACAATCTCTGATCTTGCTGGTAACCTTATTTTCGAAGGTACTCTTGATGATGCTCAGTGGTTTGTAGATAACGATAACTACGCTGGACCTGAATACGGATTCGATATGCTATGTCTAGAGCCGGGATGTTACAACATCTCTGTATCTACTGGCGATTGGGGTTCTGAAGTGTCTTGGTCTATGTCAAGTGAAGACGGTACTGTTCTTGTTGCTGGAGGTGCTCCAGATTCTCAGACTATCTCTGTAGGAGGTGCTGTTTGTGGATGTACTGATGCAGGTGCTTGTAACTACGACGCCCTTGCAACTGATGAGGACGGATCTTGTGAGTACGAAACTTGTGCTGGATGTATGGATGCTGCTTCATGTAGCTACGATGCTCTTGCAACTATAGAGGATGGTTCTTGCTGTTACAGCAACTGTGTAAGTGTACAGATGTTTGATTCATTCGGTGACGGATGGGGTGGATATGGAAACGACGGAGATGTTGGATACGTTATATCTACTGTAGACGGAGTAGAAGTAGCTTCTGGAATGCTTGACCTTGGTTCTTATGGTGAAGACACTCACTGTCTTGCTGACGGTTGTTACACAATTACAGTGAACGAGTTTGTATATTCTGGTGAGATTTCATGGACTATTGTTGGAGCCTTTGGAGGTTTAGTATCAGGTATTTCACCTGATGAGCAAACTTTCAACGTAGGATCTGCTGATCAGTGTGTTGTTGGTTGTGATATATCTTGCGCGTGTAACTACGATGCAGCTGTTAATATCTCAGATGTTTCTCAGTGTGTATTCTCTGGTTGTGAAGGTTGTACTTACCCAGATGCTAGTAACTATGACGGTGCTGCTTTAAGTGATGATGGTTCTTGTACATTCGATATTGCTAACCCTTGTCCTGCGGACTTGAACGGTGATGGATCGATTACTACTGGTGACCTTCTTATCTTCTTAGGAGCGTTCGGTACTATTTGCTAAGAATAGAAAAACTATATATAAAGAAAGCCCCGCGAAAGCGGGGCTTTTTTATTACCTAAACTTTTTTAATACATATAATTATCCCATCCACGATCCTCCATTGATATCTATAGCTTGTCCTGTAATGGAACGTTGTGCTCCGGAGAAGAGAAATGCTACGAGTTCTGCGATCTCTCCAGGGGAACTGAATTGGCCTGTAGGGACAAGATCTTTTTGGTCTTGAAGCATAACGTTATAATCTACACCAGCACCATCTGCCATAGCTTGAATGCTTGATCTTGCCATATCGGTATCTACCCACCCTGGATTAATAGCATTGATAAGAATTCCTTCTCGAGAGTATTCTGTAGCTAGACTTCTAACAAGTCCTAGAAGGCCTGTTTTAGAGGCAACGTATGCCGATTGATGTGGCACACCAAATCTTGCAAGACAGCTCGATGTAATAACGATGTTCTTATTTAATATACCTGCTAAAGTTGCCTTTTGCAACCATGGAATGCTTGCCATACATGTATTGTAAGTTCCGGATAGGTTCGTATTAATAATTTCACTCCATCTATCGTTTTCATTGTGAGAGAAATTATTTGGGCCACCTATTCCTGCATTTGCGAATACGTTAACTAAAGGGTGCTCATTTAGACCAGACGCTGGGTCTGAAAGTAATTGTTTGATTGAGTTAGGGTCTGAAATATCTATAGAATAAATTCTATGTCTTTCCTTATTCTCTAGAGTTTCAAGAAGTTTTTCTAAAGGAGATATACGTCTGCCCACTAGTATGAGTCGAGAGTTTTGTAAGCCTGAAAGTTTGCGTGCGGTAGCTGCTCCGATTCCAGTTCCAGCACCTGTGATAAGAATTGTATGCATACTACAAATGTGGGGTTAACTTAGCACTTATATGAGGTTAACGAATTATTTTATTCACCCTGCAGATAATAGATACTATGTATTTTCTTTTCGAGAAGAGGGTCACAGTATGATTTTCAAAGATTTACTTGAAAATAAGTCTATTCCTTTTGAATTTCATGAGGATGAAGAACTCGAGTATGGGGCTAAATATTTATTTGGGGTGCCAAGGACTCACTTTCAAGATGCGCTAAATCAAAATCACCTTTTGTACGCTGATATAAGATCACCTTTTATTTCCAATAAATATCTTCGTTGGCTATTGCTTGTTATTACAGCAGTCTTTCTGCTTTTAGCAATACTTGGTGCTCTTTCTACAAAAATGAACGCACAAACCTTCCCAAAAAAATCTGTTTGGGAACTCTCAGTTTTAGCGAGGATGAATACACCATTTTCTATGGTGGGAGTAGAGGATGAAGTATTTGAAGATTTGGGTTTGACCTCTGTTTGGTCTCCTAAAATAGGTCAAGAATTTGGAATGAGGCTTCAGTATAGATTAAAGAAAAATTGGAGTTTTGGAACAGGTATTCAATGGGCTAGTAGGAATTACTCTATTGAGTTTCATTACTCAAATGACACATTAGCCATAAATGACTTTGATACAATACCACAACTTAGATCTGTGGGCTATAGAATCCCGTTTTTTGCGGAAACAAGAGTACCTCTGGGTTTAGGGTATTTTGTATCTGCAACATCAGGATTTGGAGTAGATATAAAGCCATCAGACTCTTATGTAAATACTGACAATTATGAAGCTTACCTTGGGAGAGTTAGATGGGCTGCGCTACCTATGATTGCGGAAATAGGACTCTACAAGGAGCCTGAGAGAGATAAACCGGGATGGTATATAGGACTTTATTGGTCGAAAGGGGTAGGAAAATCAATTTGGGTAGAGCAAGTCGTTCTATTTGAAAGTGATTACAGAATAGTTTCAAGAGGATATCTAACTTCCACTTTAGCTGGGATAGAGCTCAGGATATTACTTGAGTAGATTGCTGCGTACGAAGCCGGAAATCACTTTACCGTCTGCACGACCTGCCATTGAGGCTGAAGCAATACCCATTACTCTGCCCATATCGGCCATTCCAGAAGCACCAAGTTCAGAAATAATTTCTAGAACTTTTGATTCAATCTCTGAGTCGTTTAATGCGCTTGGTAAATATCCGCTTAGGACCTTCGCTTGAGCAAGCTCATCTTCAGCAAGGTCTTCTCTCGATTGAGCTTTATATACTTCAGCGGTTTCAAGCCTCTGCTTATACAATTTGCTCAGAATCTTAATTGCTTCACTGTCACTTAGATCTTCAGTTGCCCCAGTTTTACTTTGTTCAAGCATAAACTTTGACTTAGCATCTCTTAAAGTAGCAAGTTTAACTTTGTCTTTTGCTCGCATAGCATCCTTGATGCCGCTCGTGATTTGTGAATGTAATCCTGACATTAATCTACATTATCGTGAAGAAATGGATTGTCATCACGAAGTTCTATTCTGCGTTCACCATTTTCATCAACTTCTTCATTAACAGAGAAACGGCTAGCTGTAGATTCAGAAGAATGTTGGATTTCATCTAATATCACGTTTCTGCGTTTGTAAGCAGGCTCGTTTTCTAAATCTGAAATTCTTCCCGGAAGTCTAAGTTTAATTTTCATATCGCTTAGAATTTTTTTAGTTTGCTTTTGGCGAGCAGCATAAGCTTCTTTGCTTTTTTGATCTACCAATGGCTTTCTAAAAGTGTCTGAGGGAGTTTTATCAAGTGGAGCATCATCAAGGTTGTGAATGATAAATTCATCTTTCTTGTCAGATTCCTCAGAAGGGGTTTCGATATCTTGAGGATCTCCAATTGATTCCTCTTCAACTTTCCCCTCTACACCCTCTCTATCTCCGTTTTCCTCTTCGTTCTTGCTTTCAGTATTTATTTCTTCAGTTGTATTACCGAACAATTCTGATTGATTTACCATAAAAGGCTCACTTAGTTCTTCATTTGTTTTTTCTGGAGTAGAATCTACTGCACGATTGATAGGTTCAGTAACTTCGTTAGGTTCGTCGCCTAAATTGTATGTGATTTTTTCTTTTTCAACTGGTGCAGCTCCTGTCTTTACTTCATGAGCTTCGAAACCGGTTGCTATCACTGTTATGCATAAATCCTCTTCTAGATCTTCATCCATAGCGTAACCCCAAATTACTTCCGCATTTTGGCCTGCAGCCTCCTGAATGTAATCAGTAATCTCCATGATTTCATCCATAAGAATTTCTTCATGACCCATAGTAATGTTTAGAAGGACATGCTTAGCTCCGATTATGTCATTGTCGTTTAATAGTGGACTCTCAAGAGCTATAGTAACAGCGTTCTTAGCCCTGCCTTCTCCTGATGCCATTCCCGAGCCCATAATAGCGTTTCCACTTTGACGCATCACAGTATTAACGTCATTCATATCGACGTTTATTTCTCCTGTTCGAGTAATTACCTCAGCAATACCTTTAGCAGCTATGCTTAGTACTTGGTCCGCATTTTTAAATGCCGCCCTTAATGTTTGGTTGCCGTATAACTCACGAAGTTTATCGTTGCGTATTACAAGAAGAGTGTCTACAGCTTCCCTCATATCCTTTAACCCACTATCAGCTTGATTAGCTCGTTTTTTACCTTCAAACTTGAATGGTACGGTTACAATTCCCACAGTTAGTATTCCCAGATCTCTACAAGCCTTAGCAATTACAGGTCCTGCTCCTGTCCCTGTTCCGCCACCCATTCCTGCAGTAACGAAAACCATTTTTGTGTCTGAGCCTAAAAGAGTTATTAAGTCATCCAGGTTTTCAATAGCCGCGTTTTTTCCTACTTCTGGAATAGATCCAGCTCCTTGGCCTTCCGTTAAAGTCGCTCCAAGTTGTACTTTCAAAGGTACTGAGCTGACATCTAATGCTTGTGCGTCAGTGTTGCAGACAATAAAGTCCACTCCTTTGATTCCTTGTGTGAACATTGTGTTGACAGCGTTCGAGCCGCCTCCTCCAACCCCAATTACTTTGATTGGATTGTTCGATGATTTAGGTAGTGCAAATTCCATTTAAATATTTTTTACGGTTGGGCTATTGTGAGTCTTCTTCTTTTTCGAACCATTCTTTAATGGTTTTCATAAATTCATCCATGAATCCTGATCTATTTCTTTTTACTTCAGGCGTTTTTATTTCCTGATTATTCTCTTCAGCTTCCTCATAACCTTTAATTACAAGTCCTACCCCAGTAGAGAATGAAGGGATATTAGTGTCTTGTGGCGGTTCGTGTAGATGCTCATTTGGGTAACCTACTCTACAATCTAGCCCTGTGTGATATTGAAATAGCTGTGTGATGTGTCTCAGTTGAGAACCACCGCCTGTAACTACGATGCCACCAATTAATTGATCACGGAACCCTGAGGCCTTAATTTCATAATCAACGTGCTCGATAATTTCTTCCATTCGAGCTTCTATTATATTTGCTAGATTATGAAGAGATATTTCCTTGGGTTTTCTGCCGGAAAGTCCTGGGATACAAACGATTTCGTTGTCCTTCATTTCATTTGCTAAGGCAGAGCCAAACTTACATTTTAATTTCTCTGCCTGCTTTTCCATTATGTTGCACCCTTGGCTTATATCACTACTTATAACCTTTCCACCGAATGGTATTACGGCAGTATGTCGGATGATACCATCTTGAAAAATTGCAATGTCCGTTGTTCCCCCTCCTATATCAACAAGTGCAATTCCCGCTTCTTTTTCTTCTTCTGTGAGTACTGAAGAAGAAGAGGCTAGAGGCTCTAGGACAAGTTGGTCTATATCTAAACCTGCTTTTGTAATACATCGATAGATATTTCTTGCGGCAGCGATATCTCCGGTAATTATGTGAAAGTTTGCTTCTAAACGAACTCCAGCCATTCCCACGGGGTCTTTTATTCCCGGCTCGCTATCTACTGTGTACTCTTGTGGTAGAACGTGAAGTATTTGTGCACCTGGTTGCATTACTAACCGACTCATATCATCGATAAGATCATTTATGTCTTTGCGACTTATTTCCTCATCTATATTTTCACGGGTAATCATACCCCTGTGCTGAAGGCTTTTGATATGTTGACCAGCGATACCTACGTTCACAATTTTAATCCCGACACCAGAATCTTCCTCGGCGGCTTTTACGGCTTGCTTTATAGAACTAACGGTTCTTTCGATGTTTGAAACGACCCCTCGAGAGACTCCCACTGAGTTACTTTTACCGTAACCGAGGATTTCGATTTTACCATGTTCGTTTTTCTGACCTACGAAGCAAGCTATTTTAGTTGTTCCAATATCAAGCCCTACTATAATCTCAGGGTCTGTTGATTGTAATTCGTTTTCCATGGTAGTGTATTAATAAACGTGTCTTTTTGCGATAACCTGATTTTTATAGCTCAAGTCAATACGAGAGTAGTTCTTAAGATTGCCTGTTTTTATTTGGGCTCTATAAAAAGTCAATAAATTCCTTTTTAACTCCTCTGACTCTGGTGATGAGCCAAGAAACACTCTTGCACCAATCCTGGGTATTATTTCTAATTCTCCGAGAGGGTGTACTATAATTTGGTCTATCAGAGAAGTCCAAAATTCATCATTCTCGATTTCCTTGATAAACGAAATTGCATGACTAACTTCTTCACTATTTTTCGCGTAAATAATTGGAACTCGTGCAGAATAATTTGGGTCTAAAGGCATAGATCCACCTAATTCATCAATATAATAATCTGAGGTATTGTCGATATGAACTCTTGCTTGAGCTTTACGCTGAGTAAGCTCGATGACTAATTCCCCATTTAAATTTGAGAAAATCGTTACATTTAAAACACTTGGGATATTTGTCAAGTGAGAGTACATAGCGTCTAATTGTAGATCTTTTTCAAGCTCTCCGATAATTTTACCGTAAGATTCGAGGTGAGTTCGGACGCGGGGGACAGTTAAGAATTTACTATCAACGTCATCAATTATTGAGATATTGATAGATGTGATACGTTTTTCAACTTTGTCATCATAAGTAAATCCGAGCAGAGTAATGATACATCCTATTAGGACTAATATGCTGAGGATTGTTGCTGTGCTTGACTTCATGATAACCTTAGGCTTTCATGGTCATCCATTTTTTTAGCTTTGGAACTATCAGACTAATGTCTCCAGCTCCAACAGTTAAAAGGATTTCCACGGGGTGTGCCTTTAAGTTATCTAAGATGGAATTTTTTGTTGAGGTTTTTCCATGGGGGTGCGAGATCTTTTCAAATAGCGATTGTGTATTGAAACCGGGTATTGGATTTTCTCTAGCAGCATAAATTGGAAGTAGAATTAGCCTATCAGTTTTTCTCAATTCATGAACAAACCCGTCCATTTGGTCTAATGTTCTTGAGTAAAGATGTGGTTGGAAAATTACAGTTAAGTGTTTGTTAGGAAAATGTGTCCTTACCGCTTCAATAGTCTTTTTTAACTCGGTAGGGTGATGAGCATAATCGTCTATGTAGACTTTAAACTCGGAATTTAAATGAATTTGAAAGCGTCTGTAAATTCCCTTAAAAGAATTTATTCTAGAGATAATAATTTCCTTTTTAGTACCTGCTAAATACGCTAAGGCTGCTGCTGCAACGATATTTTCAAGATTGTGTTTACCCATTAAGCTTACTTGAATCTGAGGGATCACCAGTTTACCATTTCCTAAACTCAGCGTAAATGAAGAGCCTGAACTTGTTTGGGATAAATCGGTAGCGTAATGAGTTAATGAACAATCCTCTAATCCGTATGTCTCTATATTTTGTAAATTATTGAAAGTACTGGCTATTGAGTGGTGTATGACAACCTTTTCCTTTACCTGAGAGGCAAAAGTTTTGAATGCTTCGATAAAATTATATTCACTTCCATAAACATCTAAATGGTCTGGATCTATTGAGCTAATAGCAGCATGAGTGGGGTGAAGGTGGTGGAAACTTCTATCAAATTCATCAGCTTCAACGATATTCCATGTTGCATTGGGTGAATAGTATAGATTGCTATTTGTTTCAGCAGATACTCCACCTATAAATGCATTACACCTTTGAGGAGTTCCGTCAATTATATGAGCTAATAGTGCAGTGGTAGAAGTTTTACCGTGAGTACCAGAAATTGCGAGTGTATTTTTATGTTTTATTATTTTTCCTAATAGCTCAGCTCTTTTGATTGCTTTGTGACCTAATTTTTTGAGAGCAACAAGATGTGGGTGATCTGAAGAAATTGCTGGTGTGGTGACAAGTAATAAATCAACTGTTTTAATTTCTTCAGGAATAGAAGAATCACATATATCGAAATTTATGTTTATTCCCTCTTGTTTGAGTTGATCAGTTAACGGGGTTTCGGTTTTATCATATCCCGATACATGCCATCCTGTTTTGTTTAAATACCTTGCAATAGAGCTCATTCCGGCTCCACCAATACCTATGAAATATGCAACTTTATTACTCATTTTTATCTGAGTAGCTTTTCAACTTCATCAACTATTTGATAAGATGCATTAGGGCGAGCAGCGTTTTTTAAGTTTATCTCCATTTCTTGCCTCGTAGTTTTATCCTTGAGTAAATCCTCAATGTGGTCTTTTAAACTATTAACTACGTCACAATCTTTAATTAGTATTGCGGCACCACGATCTACAAGAGATTTGGCATTTTTTGTTTGGTGATCTTCGGCAACGTTAGGAGAGGGTATAAGTAGCGTTGGTTTTGCAACCAAGGCAAGTTCTGAAATAGACATGGCTCCAGCTCGACTAGCGATAAGGTCTGATGCAGCATAGGCAAGGTCCATCCTGTCAATAAATCCAAGACATTTAACGCAGTCAGCTATTTTTGAATTCTTTTTACTAAATTCCTCGAGCCACTTATAATTTTCATCAAAAAATCGTGATCCACATTGCCAAATCACGGAATACGTTAACACATTATTTGAGCTTTCCAATAGATTCCTAACGGCCATATTCATAGATAATGCACCCAGACTTCCGCCCATAATAAATACTACTGGTTTAGATGTATCTATATTAAAATGTGATGTGGCTACTGATTTTGAGGGGCTTGATTTAGAGTCAGCAAGTTTTAAGACACTTTCCCTGAGGGGATTTCCCGTTTCTACTATACTTTCTTTAGGGAACCATATATCTAAACCGGGAAATCCAGCACAAACCCTATTTACTCTATTTGCTAATATTCTATTTGTGATTCCAGGAAAAGAATTTTGCTCCTGAATCAGTGTGGGTATTCTTTTTCGAGATGCTCTATAAAGTAATGGCCCACTGGCGTATCCGCCCACACCTATTACAACTTCAGGGTTGTATCTATTTAGTAATGTGCCAGCTTTTATGAGACTATGTATAAGCTTAAAGGGAAAGCTTATATTTTTCAAATTAATAAGACTACGCTGTAATCCACTAATCCACAATCCATCTATCTCATATCCAGCGTTAGGCACCTTCTCCATTTCCATCCTTCCTTTCGCCCCGACAAACCTGATTTGTACTTTAGGGTAACGGCGTACAATTTCATCTGCTATTGCTAGCGCTGGTTGAATGTGTCCTCCAGAGCCTCCTCCTGATATCAAGACGCGACTTATCATTTAGCCTCTAACATTGGAGCCCGGCTCACGGAAAGAATTAACCCGATTGATAGGCATGTAAATAATAGAGACGTTCCTCCGAAACTCACTAATGGTAGTGGTTGTCCAGTTGTGGGCAGAAGCCTGACCGACACACCCATATTTATCAATGCTTGAAGAGTAATCAATAGCCCAAGGCCCATCGCGAGATAACTCCCAAACGGCCTCTCACATTTCCTTGCGGCCTGTATTGTTCTGTAAAACAATATGTAATATAATAGCAATAGCCCAAAACCTCCAATTAACGCTCCCCACTCTTCTATAATAAACGCGTAAATCATATCTGAATAGGGGTGAGGTAAGAAGTTTCTTGAGGTTCCTGATCCTGGGCCGGATGGAAAAATTCCTCCGTGATTTATCGCAACTTGGGCTAGATCTATTTGGTATTCAGCAGAACCTCCAGAACTATTTATCACGTCAGTTTTGCCATTACTAAATCCTACAAATTGTTCAACTCTATTAACCCAGGTTTTACTACGAGGTACTAAATCGGGAGCTATTTCACTTACACCATATATCGAGATGCCAGAAATAATTATTAGCCCCAGAATTTTTATTAACCCCTTAAAAGGAACTCCTCCTATAAATAACATACTCAATGCGACAAGACCTAAAAGTGCTGCTGTTGAAAAATCGGCTGGTAGGATAAGACCACACACTAGTCCTATCCTGATTAATATTGGGGTGACTTCTCCTTTAAAATCATCTAATCGATCTTTTCTAAAATGCAATTCTTTTGCTATCCAAAGTACAAGAGCAACCTTTGCGAAATCTGATGTTTGAAGTGTAAGGTTCGTAAATGGAACTTTCAACCATCGTTTTGCTTCGTTAATATCAGCTCCGAATATTAGTGTTAATATTAGAGTAAATATTGCTGCCGCTAAAATAAAATTAGCTAAACGTGCAAAGTATTTATAGTGTATTTTATGGACAACATACATAACTGCTAGGCCTAAAAGAAGAAAAGATCCTTGCTTTAGAAAAAAGTATAGGAAATTGCCATTTGCTTTATAGGCAAGAGACGAAATGGCGCTATATACAGATAGGAGTGATACAACGCTGAGAATTAGCGCAATCATCCAAATGACTTTATCACCTTCGAGTCGTCCCCGAATTATTTGTGCCCACTCGGACATTTAGAGTCCCTTTACGGCTTGCTTAAATTTAAACCCTCTCTCCTCATAGCTCCCGAAAATATCAAAGCTTGCGCAAGCAGGTGAAAGGAGTACAGTATCGTTAGGATTTCCAAGATCATAGGCGATTTGGACAGCTTCGGTTGCCGTTTCAGCTACATGAATGCTATCTACTAAATTTGAAAATGTTGCAATTAATTTCTTGTTGTCCTTTCCCAAGCAAATTAAGTGTTTAACCTTTTCATCAACTAAGGGCAGTAAATCACGGTAGTCATTTCCCTTGTCTACTCCTCCAGCAACCCAAATTACAGGGGTTTCCATACACTCTAAAGCATACCAAACACTATTTACGTTTGTTGCTTTACTATCGTTTATGAATTTAATCTCATTAACTGCAGCAACGAATTCTAATCGGTGTTCTATTCCCTCAAAATGAGTAAGACTTTCGCGAATCCCCTCGTTGCGTAGTTCTAAAATTCTTCCTGTAACTCCTGCAGCCATAGAGTTAAAGAGATTGTGTTTGCCTTGAAGGGCGAGTTCTTGTATAGTCATTGAAAATGATTTTTTATATGGTGTGTGTATTGTAAATTCTTTTTTTTTAAGCCCCAAGCATGCATTAAACCCAGTAGATTCAAACCGCTTTTCTATGCTCACTGCTACCAGGGTAGCCTTAGTGTCTCTTGCCTTTATATGTTTAGCGATTTCTATGTCGTCGGAGTTATATACCAGGTAGTCACTAGAAGTTTGGTTTGTTGTGATGCGCCATTTTGAAGCGGAGTATTTTTCTAAATTGTTGTCATACCTGTCTAGATGATCAGGCGTGATATTCAGTAATACAGCTATATCAGGTCGAAAAGTTGTGATCCCATCTAGTTGGAAACTGCTCGCTTCAACGACAGTTACTTCTGCTGGTGTTTTTCGTTCTGCAATATCTCTAGCCCAACTCGTGCCGATATTTCCTACACATGCTGCATTCACTCCCGCATCAGTAAGCATCCTATGAATTAATGCAGTAGTAGTAGTTTTTCCGTTTGCCCCTGTAATAGCCACAACTTTCCCCTTTGAATAGCGACTTGCAAATTCTATTTCACTAATTATTTCTGACCCACGATCTCTTAATGGAGTTAAAATTGATGCTGTGTCTGGTATACCAGGGCTTTTAATTACTGTTGATGAAGAAACCCAATTATCTGGATTGTGACCTTCTATCTCATACCTAATCCCCAAGCTTTTCAACTCGCCTAATAGAGATTTTTTACCCGATCCGGAATCACTCACGAAAGGCGTGAAGCCTAATGTAAGAGCTAGTTTTGCTGCTCCTACACCACTTTCACCGGCACCTAATATGAGTATGTTCTCAGACATTTATATTATAGTTATCTAATTTTCAGTGTGACAATAGTTATTACAGCAAGCAGAATCCCCACAATCCAGAAACGGGCTGTGATCTTAGATTCGTGAATATTTTTCTTTTGGTAGTGATGGTGAAGGGGGGCCATTAAAAAGATTCGCCGACCTTCCCCATACTTATTTTTCGAATATTTAAACCAACTAACTTGCATGATTACACTGAGATTCTCAATCAAGAAAACCCCACATAAAACTGGAATCAGAAGTTCTTTTCGTATCGCAATAGCAAAGACTGCTATAATCCCACCTAGAGCAAGTGATCCAGTATCTCCCATGAAAACTTGAGCTGGAAAAGCGTTATACCACAAGAAGGCAACGCACGCTCCTACAAATGCAGCACTAAATACAACCAGCTCCTCAGATCCAGGTATATACATTATGTTTAAATACTCAGCGATCACGGTGTTAGAGCTGACATAAGCAAGTACAGCTAACGTCATTCCTATTATTGCACTTGTACCTGTTGCTAAGCCATCGAGCCCGTCAGTTAAATTGGCTCCATTTGATACTGCTGTAACGATAAGTATTGTGATAGGTATGAATGCAATCCAAACCCAAGTTGTGACATCTTCAAATGCCCAACTAATAAACCACACATAATCCAAACTATTTCCCTTTACAAAAGGAATTGTAGTTGTAGTAGAGCGGATTTCACTCCACAATCCGTCTGTCCCTATTTCTTTTATCAGTACGTCGGGATGCCACATCATTATGGCTCCTATAATGATACCCACTCCTATTTGGCCAACAATCTTAAACTTACCCGCTAAACCATCTTTATTCTTCTTGTGTACTTTTATATAATCATCTATGAATCCGATAGTTCCAAGCCAAATAGTTGTAATAATCATCATGTGCGTGTACACATTAGTGAGATCGGCAAAAAGCAAAGTCGGTACTAGTATTGCGGTTAGGATGATGATTCCGCCCATGGTAGGGGTGCCGCGTTTTTCTATTTGGCCTTGAAGACCTAAATCCCGAACGATTTCACCAACCTGCCTCACTTGCAACCACTCAATAATAGTTTTTCCGAATGATATACCTATGAATAATGAGGTGATTAAGCTCATAGCCGCCCTGAAAGTGACGAATTTAAAAAGTCCAGCTCCTGGTAAATCGTACGCTGTATCTAAATATGTGAATAAATGATATAACATATTATGCAATTATGAAAGCTTCGTGCAACACGACTCTATCGTCGAAATCGTGTTGTACTCCATTAATTTCTTGATAGGTCTCATGACCTTTACCTGCTACAATGACGATGTCGCCAGGCTCAGCAAATAGCGCAGCAGCTCGTATAGCTTCTTTTCGATCTGTAATCGAGATGCATTTACGCATTTCAATAGGATCTAATCCGGCCTTCATATCCTCGAGTATGGCAGCTGGATCTTCTGTTCGAGGATTGTCAGATGTTAGGAACACCCTATCAGAACCTGTTGCCGCAACACGTGCCATAACTGGCCTTTTTGTAACATCCCTATCTCCACCACACCCGACAACTGTAATAACCCTTTCCTGCCCTTTTTTGAAAGTTAAAACAGTTTTTAATATGTTTTCTAAAGCGTCCGGAGTGTGTGCGTAGTCTACAATTGCTGTAATTCCATCGGGACTTTCAACAAACTCAAACCTTCCGGCAGGAGGCTTTAATAGTGACATCTGTGTTAACGTGTCAAGTTCGTTAAATCCCAAAAGCTTAGCCACTCCATAAACTGCTAACAGGTTAGAAGCGTTAAACTCTCCCACTAACCTGGAATAGAGGTCTTGGCCATCAATATTTACGTGAAGTCCGTGCAGTTGATTTTCAACTATTCTTCCTTTTATGTCAGCTATCGAGGCAATACCGTAAGTTGAAATATTTGCTTTACAGTCTGTGGTAATATCTTGGTGATTATTATCATCGGAATTAACTAATGCAAACGCATTAACGGGCAGCATATCGAATAGCTTTTTCTTAGCTACTATATAGTTGTCTATCGTTTTGTGATAGTCTAAGTGATCGTGTGTGATGTTTGTGAAAACTGCGCCGGAGATTTTAGTTCCCGACAATCTATTTTGATCTATTGCGTGAGAACTTGCTTCGATAAAACAAAATTTGCAACCTAAACCTACCATTTCCCTAAACAGCTTCTGCAAGCTCAGAGCATCCGGAGTAGTATGAGTGGCTTTAACTACTTTATCAATAATTCTATTTTCAACTGTACCTATTAGCCCGGCCTTACGATCGAGCATTCTGAACAGATTGTGGAGTAATGTTACAGTTGTGGTTTTGCCGTTTGTTCCAGTAACAGCAATGATTTTCATATCATTAGAAGGGTGGTCGTAGTATGCAGCAGCGATATTTCCTAAAGCTGTTGAACTGTTTTTTACAACTACAAAAGTGACAGGTTCGGGTAGAATTAAATCTTCGGATATATGTTCACATATAATAGTTGTGGCACCATTTGTAATTGCCTGCTTGATATAATCATGCCCATCAACCTGGGTGCCTTTAATGGCTATAAAAAGCCCCATAGGTTTTACTTCACGTGAGTCTATACCAATGCCCTCAACGGCAGTGTGAGTTGTTCCGTGTATCTCGGAAATTCTTGTGTCGTATAGTAAATCTTTAAGTATTTTCACGACAATTCAATTCTAATAGTTGATTTAGGTGTCAGAGGAGTGCCCGCGGGTATTGATTGTTTTCTAACGGTGCCACTCCCTTCATATCTCACCTTAACTCCTGCATTTTCTAGTAAATACAATGCGTCTCTTAGACCCATCCCTCGTACGTCCGGAACGGCTTTATCTTCAAATATTCGTGTTGTAAGTTTTACATTGCCAGATTCAGTAGTGACCCTAACCCAATCTCCTTCTTCATTTGTTTGGACAAAAGGCACTCCTAGAATCTTGTATAGCACCACTAACTCTTCCCTTGCTCCGTTCTTTGAAGTTGGAAGATGTCTTTCCTTCAAAGCGAGTAATGGTTCATCACTTACGGTGTGGAATGATGGATCCGTTGCATAAATTAAATCGGCTAGATCCATAAAAACTGGAGCCGCTATGGTGCTTCCGTAGTACGACCCACTTTTTGTATCTGCTATGACTACGATACAAACGAATTCCGGATCGTCAGCAGGGAAGTAGCCTGTGAAAGAAGCCCTATATCTACCACTGGCATATCCACCGTTTTCGGCGATTTTTGACGTTCCTGTTTTCCCTGCAACTGTGTAGGGTTTATTAACGAATATGTTGGAAGCCGTTCCTTTACCACCGGGTACGCATGCGCTTTCAAGCATTATTTTGCACTCTCGTAGCGTGCTCGAAGAGCAAATTCTATTTTTTACAACTACAGGCTCGAAATTTTCTACCGTAATCCCTTTTCGCTGAGTTTCAGTAACAAATGTTGGGCGCATCATCTTGCCATTGTTTGCAATTGCGCCATAAAGAGCTAAGGTTTGAAGTGGTGTTTGAGTAACCTCATACCCTATAGCCATTTGGGTTAAGGAAATTCCAGACCAATCACCTTCTCCTACTGTTGAGTAAACTTTAGGGATTCCTTCTCCAACCAGATTTACACCTAAAGCCTCAGTAATTCCCATTAGTTTTAATTTATCTAAAAATTTCTGAGGCTCTAGACTGAAGCATTGTTTTACTGATAGAGCAGACCCAATATTTGAGGACATTTCGAAGCATTCACGCAACGAAATTTTACCATGACCTCCTTCCTTCCAATTCGAATCACGCATTCTCCTATCATGGAAATAATACTCACCATTTTCGGTATCTACAACATCTTCGAGGCCCATTTTCCCCGATTCTAAGCATGCCATAAGCGAGGCTAGTTTAAAAGTCGATCCAGGTTCTACTGCAGTACCTAATGCGTGATTGTAACTTTCATTGTAATAGGGCAGGCCATTAGAATCTTCAAGTCTTTTTAGATTTGAGATAGCCCTAACATATCCCGTTTTCACCTCCATAAGAACTACCACTCCCCACTCAGCATCATGCTTAAAAAGCTGAGTCCTTAATGCTGACGATGCAACATCTTGAAGATGCATATCTATTGTGGTTACCACATCAAGTCCTTCTTGAGGCTCGATAATAAATTCATCTGTAACTGGCAGCCAAGCACCGCCACTAATCCGCTTCTGCATTTGCTTACCCTCAACCCCTCCAAGCTCCTTATTCCATGCAAGTTCAATACCCACTCGACTATTCTCTCGATCTATCCCTATTGTTCTTTTTGCCAGTTGCCCAAAAGGATTTTTCCTCACCTCCTTTCTCTCAAAAACAAATCCACTTTTATACCTACCCTCTCTGACAAATGGAAGAGATTTTAAGGATTTATATTTCGTAAACGGAATGTTTTTTGCAAATAAAGCAGCTCTACTCCCCTTGGCTTTTGCGGTTTCAAAGTGCTTTGAAAATTCTTCTGCATCCCCTCCTAATATCTCGGCAAAACTAGAACACAAAGAATCAAATTTCTCGTTGTAAACACTCCATTTTATCGCTTCGCACTTGCTGTCCCATCTAAGATCGTAAACAGGCACAGAGGTCGCTAATAAACTCCCATCCCTCGCTTGTATTTGGCCTCTGGCAGGAGCAATATTTCTTATGCTATGTTTAAATTCAGCGCCTCTTTCCTTCCAATGTTCATGTTCAATAGTCTGTATAGAAAATATCCTCCAAAGAATAGCAATTCCCACAAAGCATAGACTCACGAATAGAACCCAAAACCTCCCGGTTTTAATCGTTGATTCTGAAGTATTGTTACTGGCACTTCTCATTTTGCGTCTTGCTTAAGAAGTGTTGGTGGTGAAATAGGCTGTTGAAGACCTAATACAGAGGTTGCAGACTCAACCCTGCTTTGTTGTAGTATTGATTCTAACTCAGATCTAAGCGTTTTATACTCTGAAACAACCTCCTCGAGAGCCCTTTCAGTTCGCATTTTATCGCGTTCAATATTTTCAAACTTGTATCCAAGGCTTATGTAAGCTAAAAACAAAGAGGTAAGAAATAAGAGATAGGGTATATGAGAGGTTATGCCTTCACTTGTTAAAAATTTACCACTAATTATATCTTTAATAATCTTACCAGTTCCATTTATTTTAGCTGGTTTTTTTATTTTATCAGTTGGTTTCCTGCCAGATTTATCTCTTGCTCGCCTTGCTTTTTCTGCTGCCTCTTCCTTAGCTACCCCTGCTACAACTCGTGCTAAATCAACGGCCTCTTTGCGAGATATTTTTTGCTCTGGGGTTAAAAGTCTATTACCGCTATCTGACGGTCCTTTAGACGATGATTTCTTTTTAAATATTCTCAACATGACTTTAATAAAAAGTCAGTCCGTTCAGCAACTCTCAAACGAGCGCTTCTTGCACGTGGATTTAATAAAACCTCCTCAGCTGATGCACAAATCGCCTTTCTAACAACAGGCTTAAATGGTGCGAGCACCCTTCCTTTTATGTCTTGTTCTATTTCATCTTCGAAATTACCAGACCTCATAAAATGTTTGACAAGCCTATCTTCTAAACTGTGATATGAAATCACAACGAGCCTCCCGCCCTGTTCTAATAAATCTGTTGCCTGTTCCAACAGTTCACGTAGAGCAGAAAGCTCGTCGTTGATTTCTATTCTTAATGCTTGAAAAATTTGTGCGTAGAATTTATTTTCCCGTCCGCCTGGAGCCATCTTACTTAAGATGTTTACGAGTTCTCCAGTAGTGGTAATAGGTCTATTTTCTCTTGCAGAGACTATTGCTCTTGCAACTCTGTCCGGTCTCTTTACCTCTCCATACATTCTTAGAACAACCATTAACTCTTCCCATGTACATTCAGATAAATAATCTGCAGCTGAGATTCCTGACTCGTGGTTCATCCTCATATCAAGAGGGCCATCCATTCTTAATGAAAAACCTCTATCTGCCGTATCGAACTGGTGAGATGACACCCCCAAATCAGCTAATATGCCTTTCGTTTTCTTTACACCGTTAAGGCTGAGAAATTGTTTTGCATATCTGAAATTAGCTTCAACCAGGGTAAACCTATCATCGTTAATCGTATTTTTAACTGCATCTGGATCTTGATCGAAACTGACTAGTATGCCTTCTGAATTGAGGTTTTGTAATATTATTCTGCTATGACCTCCTCCCCCAAACGTAGCATCCATCCATGTACCGCTGCCGTCGCCGAGGTTGAGATGCTCAATTGAGGAATCTAGAAGGACGGGTACGTGGTAGGCTTGTTCCATGTTTTAGGTGGCACTGCCTTTTTCAATATCTCGTCTCACATCTTCAGCCAGGTTTCCGAAATCAAAATCTGTATCTTCTCCCAAGACCTGTTTTTCATAAGAGTCAACTGTCCAAATCTCAACTTTTTCTCCCAAGCCGGAAACAATTATTTCATTGCTCTTCTTTAGATCAATTCCCGCATATTCTAAGAGGGCTCCAGGAATGTTTAATCTTCCAGATGCATCTAAATCAACAATGGTGGCGCCCTTCAAGAATTTCCTTTGAAACAGTTGGTGCTTCCTGTTGTATCTACTGAGTTGAGTCATTTCCCCGTTCACATTATCCCACTCTGGCTTGGGATATAAAACAAGACATTTCTCGAAAATATCACGATTGATTACCAGGCCATGATGTAGGACTTTATCCAGTTGTCTTCGCAACCGGGCAGGAAACATTAGTCGTCCCTTCGCATCAATTCTACATGTATGTTCTCCTAATAGGTTCAGCATAACTTCCATTCTTACTGGAATCCCCAAAACTAAGGCAGATTTACCACTTTTTACCATTAATAGACACTTTCTACCACGTTGTTGAAAAGTGATAAACAATGAAACGTTGGAAAAGGCTGTTTTGCTTAGGTTATAGCGATTTAGTAAATCTTGTTGGTTTTCTGTTTTAACAGGATATTAACAATGAATGTGTACAACCTTAAGTTAATGTTTAGGGACAAAGAGTTGTGAAATAGAGCCTATAGGTGCGTAGTTTGGCCTTTTAAATAAATATAAAGATGGACGCTACAATCATTGAGCTGGGTGAATTCAGATATGTAGAAGAGGGAAGCGGAGAGCCTTTGGTTATTTTACATGGCCTTTTCGGTGCTCTAAGTAACTTTCAGGATGTGCGTAAGTGCTTTAGTAAAAGATTTAGAGTGTTAACACCTGTCTTACCCATCTATGAATTACCACTTCGAAAAACAAGTGCGAAATATATAGCTGAGCATGTTAAAGGATTTGTTGATGCTCTTCAGTTAGATAAAGTGCATCTTGTGGGAAATAGTTTAGGAGGTCATGTAGGACTAATTTTTACAAAAAACCATTTAGAGCGTGTTGCTTCTTTAACGTTGACAGCAAGCAGTGGTCTTTATGAGAATGCCTTTGGAAACAGTTTCCCCAGAAGGGAAGACAAAGAGTATATTAGGAATAAAGTTGCGCTTACATTTTTTGACCCTAGCTGGGCTACCGACGAATTGGTTGATGAGTGTTTTGAAGCAGTTAACGACAGGAATAAAGTTTTAAGAATTCTCTACATTGCAAAATCTGCGATTAGACACAACATGGAGAATGATCTACCGGCAATGAATATACCTGTTTGCCTTATTTGGGGTAAAAATGACATTGTGACTCCACCGGAAGTTGCCGAAGCCTTTTTAAAAGGGTTTCCTGATGCAGATCTATTCTGGATAGATAAATGTGGGCATGCTCCTATGATGGAGCATCCTGAAGAATTTAATGTAATTCTCGATAAGTGGTACTCTCAGAGAGGTATAGGTAATAAACTATAGTACATGGTAATCAGATCTGTTGATTTTGTAAAAAGTAGCGCTCATCCTAGAGAATGTCCAAGTATGGATAGGCCTGAATACGCATTCATTGGAAGGTCTAATGTGGGCAAATCATCCCTTATTAACATGGTAGTTGGTAGGACTAGCATAGCTAAAATTTCAAGTACACCTGGTAAGACACAGCTAATAAATCACTTTGATATTAACGGTGATGAAATAGCAGAAAAGGCTGGGGAAACGTCTTGGTATCTAACGGATTTGCCAGGGTTTGGATATGCGAAAATTAAAAAATCTGAGAGAGTGAAATGGGAAAGGACGTCAAAGCAGTTTTTAGAGGGCAGAAAGAATTTAATGTGCACTATGATGCTAGTTGACTCTAGATTACCCCCCCAAAAAGTCGATCTTGATTTTATGGCTTATATGGGTGAGGTGGGGCTTCCTTTCGTTCTTGTATTTACAAAAGTTGATAAGCTTAATAAGACTGAACGTGCAGAATTTCAATCTAAGTATGAGACTATTATGCTTAAGCAGTGGGAAAAGATGCCGCCTATTTTTATTACAAGCGCCGAGAAGGGAGATGGGAAAGAAGAGCTGTTAAACTTTATTGAGTCAACAAACGTATTATTCTGATTTTGTCGGATTTTCCTCTACCCCTTCGTCATTCGCGTCTATAATTCCAATTCTTTTAGCAAGTTCACTAGTAAATCCTCTCATTGCTTCAGCATGGCCTTTGTCTGATGTGGCAGTTTCTAAAGTACTTGCAAGAGTCATCATGCTGTCGCAAACGAATCGCTTCATCTCATCGACGCTCATATCCTTAGTCCAGAGGTCCATATTCATAGATGTTCCGTCTTTCTCGTCCCACATCGCTAGCGACATCGCTTTCGCTTGCCTACTCTTAATATCTCCGCTTTCGGCTGACCAAACTATATCAGTTGGCACATGATTTTCATCTGTACTAACCTTGATTGTAATGATGTTTTCTGACATATTGCAAAATTAGCATTTATCTGTTACTTATCGCTCAGGTCGGTAAGATTTAAGGAATGGAATATAATCGGTCTCTGAAAACAGCTGCTCTGCTGAAGTTTCAGGATTTTTCTCCATAAAATTCTCAACAATTCTCAACCCCATCCATACTCCTAGTCTGTCAGGGCTTTCTTGAGGTATGGAGCCAAACTTGGTAAATGGACCATCTGTTACCCAACGGTGGAATACCGTGCGATTTGTTTCGAATAGCACATTAGCAGGTTGAAGTTCTAACCAAATAGCTGTTTCATTTGCCTTAGCCCATTCTAAATCCTCTGGAGTCCAATCCATAAGTACATGCTCAAATTGTTCAGGCATACATTTACCTAACAGCCACAACACTTTCCCCCAGTAAAGAATGTCATCTATACATTTTTCTCCCGTGTACCCTCGATTGATAAAGTGAACAAGCATCCATCCTTTCATTGCATCTGCTGCCATTAAGTCTGGGTGCATTCTAAGTTGTTGGTATTTAGGAAATCTATCTGGAGGCAAAAGCTCTAGTATGGGATGTTCAGGACCTAAAAACCATTCTAACCCCACTGCTACAAATTCATCTCGCGGGTAGATAGCGAAATTGAATCCTCTATTCATCCAGATAACTTCAGGAATTATTTCGTCGGGCATAAATACGTGAAGTCTCTTAAACCCGTTTTCAAGATCTAAAGAAACTTCCTTCAAAAATTCAGTATCACCAGAAGTTGAGTCAATTGCTAAAAGCGTTTCTCTTGTGTCAGGGTGTGCCACAAAATCCTTTAATTTGTCAATTGTTTCTATTGATTGAGAATTCCCTATTTTTAAAATATCCTCACAATAATCTGTCAAAAAGAATTTGTAATTATGTCTCAGTTGAATAAGAGAGCTAGAGTCGTTTTCAGATAGATATTGAATTTCCTGGTTAAAATTTCTAACAGAAAAATCAGTAGGTAGTGTAATCTCACTAACATCGACTGTCCATTTATCTTCCGTGCAAGACGATAATGTTATAAAGGATATCAGTATTAAACCTAGCAGAGATGTAACTTTATTTCTTCTCCACAATAAACATGTCAAAAAAGTGGTACGACTTTCGCTTGAACTCATGGTATTTTCGTTTAATTTTACTTTCACAACTGCAAAGATGAGCACACTTATGCGCAACAGTCAAACTTCTTCTCTATCAACCGCAATATTACTAGGTTTTATTGCAAGTTCAGCCTTGCTCTTTTCAAATAAAACATCAGCCCAAGATTTAAGAATGGGACTTGCGGTTACACCTAATGCAGCATGGATGGTATCTTCAGACTATGATCATATACCAAGTGGAGCAAATTTAAATTTCGGATATGAATTTATTGCAGATATTTTATTTTCTGAAAATTACGCTTTAGGCCTAGGCGTGCACATTTTTAATACTGGATCTGATCTTACGTATCAAGTTATGAACCCTGACGCTATTAGTGAGATTTTAGATGTTGATAGAACTTATAGTTTGCAGTATGTAGAATTACCTTTTACGTTTAAAATGCGTACTAAGGAAATAGGTTATATGAAAATTTTCAGCAAATTTGGTTTTGGCTTAGGTATGAATGTGAAATCTTTAGCAACAGATGGTAGGCATCTAAGCTGGGAGTTTGATGGAGATGATTGGGTTAATGTAACATCCGATGGCTGGACGATTAACGAGGGTGTGGATATAACAGAAGATATAAAATTCTTTAGGGCTGCTGTGATTGTAGGTGGTGGAATAGAGAAAAATTTAACGGGTTCAACATCCTTAACTATAGGGCTTAATTACAACTCATCGTTCAGTAATGTTCATAAGGATGTAGATTTAATCAAATTTGATAGCGGTGTCCCAGAAGTAATCAACGGCTCTCCAATTCCTGGAATTATGAAAGGAAATGATAGATTTCTAGAGTTGTCAGTCGGTGTTTTGTTTTAACGATGTCTGCTGTATCCTCAGAATTTAATGGAATTGAGATAGCTAAGTTTATTTCATCATGGATTAACGATTACGCCGACGCAGCAAATATTGATTCATTTGTTGTGGGTGTTAGTGGAGGTGTTGATTCAGCGGTAACAGCAACGCTTTGTCTTATGACTGGGCGCCCAGTGTATGCGGTCGATATGCCCATTTATCAGGCGTCGTCAGAGATGGCACGATCTAGGGAGATTTGTAAATTACTAGAGAGTCGTTTTAACAACTTCGAAATGATCACTGTGCCACTGAATGAAGTTTATGAGGCAACGAAATCGGCATTGCCCCAAATTGAAGATGATTCAGGCGGCCTAGCTTTCGCAAATACACGGGCTAGATTAAGGATGACTACTCTATACGCTATCGCTACTCAGAGGCGCGGTCTCGTAGTCGGGACGGGAAATAAAATTGAAGATTTCGGAGTGGGATTCTTTACTAAATATGGTGATGGAGGTGTAGATATTAGCCCCATTGCCGATCTTGTTAAAAGCGAAGTTTACAAAGTGGCTGAGGCGATAGGTGTGCCGAGAAGTATTTTAGAAGCGGCCCCTACAGATGGGCTTTGGGGTGACAATCGCAATGATGAAGACCAAATAGGAGCTTCCTATCCAGAACTCGAAATTGCCATGAAATTCTCAGAAGATCAAGGCGACCCGTCAACACTCTCCGGTCGAGCTCTTGATGTGTATGAAATATACACGAGGTTGAATAAAGCAAATCAGCATAAAATGCTCCCCATCCCTGTTTGTACTATACCACGATAGTTTATTCTTTGTTTTGAGTGTCTATCGTTATTGTCACAGGGCCGTCATTGATTAGTTCTACCTGCATATCTGCACCGAACTTTCCCCTTGCAACACTTTTTCCAATCAATTTTTCACACTCCTCAATAAACGCCTCGTAAAGTGGTATAGCTTGCTCAGGGCGAGCTGCTTTGATGAAGGATGGGCGCGTGCCTTTTTTAGTGGATGCGTGCAAAGTAAATTGCGAGATTACTAACAATTCACCTCTTGCGGCTTCGATATTAAGATTCATCTTTCCATGTTCGTCAGAAAAGATTCGTAAACCTATCACTTTTTTTGCGAGCCATTCGACATCAGTTCTATTGTCAACCTCTTCAATGCCTAGTAAAATCAATAGTCCTAGAGACGTTTGGCCTAAGGTTTTCCCATTAACTTTCACGCTAGACTTACTTACCCTTTGAATTACAGCTTTCATGTGCGAAAGTTACCCTATGATTGTCTAATTTCAAGTGTATAAATTACCGATGCGTTGCTACCTTTACACATTCAATTGAAACGCATTTTACTCCCATTCTATGCCTACTATAACCGCCTCAACTGCCCCTTCTACACTGATACAAGCTCAGGATATGGGCCTAACTCCTGACGAGTTTAAATCAATCAAGAAAATCCTTGGAAGAGTTCCTAATTTTACAGAAATGTGTATCTATTCTGTTATGTGGAGTGAGCATTGCTCATATAAGAACTCTATTAAATGGCTTAAAACACTTCCTAAAGACGGAGATCAAATGCTCGTTAAGGCTGGTGAGGAAAATGCCGGGATTATTGACTTAGGTGATGGAATTGGGTGTGCTTTCAAGATAGAAAGTCATAACCACCCCTCTGCTATTGAACCATATCAAGGAGCTGCAACTGGTGTTGGAGGGATTAATCGTGATATTTTCACAATGGGAGCTAGGCCTATTGCTCAGTTAAACAGTCTTCGTTTCGGTGATCCTGACCATCCACGTACTAAGTGGCTTCTGGAGGGCGTTGTTAAAGGTATCGGAGATTACGGAAACAGTTTTGGAATACCTGTAGTCGGAGGAGAGGTCTTCTTTGACCCTTGTTATCAAGTTAACCCACTCATCAATGCTATGTCAGTGGGTCTTTTAGATGCAAAAGAAATTATTTCTGCTACAGCAAATGGTCCAGGTAATGCTGTTTACATTGTGGGTTCTGATACTGGTAAAGATGGGATTCAAGGGGCTTCTTTCGCTTCAAAAGACATCACGACTGAGTCGGCGGATGATTTACCATCAGTACAGGTTGGAGATCCGTTCCAAGAGAAACTTCTTATGGAAGCGTCACTTGAACTTGCAAAAACTGATGCAATAATAGGAATGCAGGATATGGGTGCTGCTGGTATTACTTGTTCTACTTCTGAGATGAGCGCTGCAGGAAACGTGGGAATGGATATATACCTAGATAAGGTTCCTCTTCGTCAAGCGGATATGGAGCCGTTTGAAATTCTACTATCAGAATCTCAGGAGCGAATGTTAGTTGTAGTTGCTCCAGGGAAAGAAAAAGTAGTAGAGGATATCTTCAAGAAGTGGGATCTTCATGCGGTCCCAATTGGTCAGGTGACTGAAGGCGATAATATCAATTTCTATGTAGATAATGAGATAGTTGCTCAAGTTCCTGCTTCTACACTTGTTTTGGGTGGAGGAGCTCCAATTTATGAGCGTGAGTATTCTGAGCCATCTTGGTTTGCGGAATCTCAAGCTTTTAACCCTGAATCAGTTGAAGTTCCTTCACTTAAGAAAGCACTTGAAATTGCTACGGACATTATATGTCTTCCTAATATAGCTTCAAAGAAATGGGTTTGGGAGCAGTACGACAGTATGGTTGGGACTTTAAACAGGACTACAAATAGACCTTCTGACGCTGGTGTAGTGTCTGTACGCGGCTCTAAAAAGGGTCTTGCCTTAACGGTTGATTGTAACTCTCGTTATGTTCAAGCTGATCCAGAAGTAGGCACTGCTATTGCAGTTTCTGAAGCTGCACGTAATATTAGTTGTACAGGAGCAACCCCTTCAGCGATTACCAACTGCTTAAATTTTGGTAATCCTTATAACACAGAGGTTTACTGGCAGTTTGTGGGAGCAATAAAGGGTATGAGTCGTGCTTGTGAGAAATATAAAACTCCGGTAACAGGTGGTAATGTTAGTTTTTATAACCAAACTGCAAACGAGGATGGTACCTCAACATCTGTTTTTCCAACTCCTACTATAGGAATGGTTGGGATTATTGAAGATAGAGATAAACATATGTCCTTAGATTTTAAGGAAAAGGGGGAACTTATTTTTCATTTAGGAGAAATGTCTGATTGTATTAATTCATCTGAATATCTAGCAAATATTGTAGGTGTTAAGCAGTCACCTGCTCCTAAATTCAACTTAACACAAGAAGAAGCTCTTCACGTATGTATAAGAGAACTCATTTCAAAAAATCTTGTTACGGCAGCTCACGATATTAGTGATGGAGGACTTTTCACTACTCTTTTAGAAATGTCAATGCCAAATATGCTTGGTTTTGATATCGTTTCTGATGATGAGCTACGCATAGACGGATTCCTATTCGGAGAAGCACAAGGTAGAATTATCGTCACTTTATCTGAGGAGGATCAAGACGACTTTTTTGACGTTTGTGATGCAAATAAAGTTGGAGCGGTTCTTTTAGGACATGTAACAAAAGGTAAAATTGTTGTAGATGAAGAACATGTTGGGTTCTGTTCTGAACTCCGTGCATACTATGATAATGGCTTTGAAGAAGCTTTAGATTTATAGATCTTTTATTATTTAAGCATGAACTTAAGGAACTTCTTATTTAGTAAAACTTTTATCCTCACGATACTGAGTGTAGGTGGAGTATGGGTAGTTCTTATTAGTGTGAGCATGCTCTCTTTACAGATAAATAGTAGGCCATGGTCAGAGCGCTATGTACCCAACATCCTTAATTTGTCATTAGATTCTGCCATTTCTATACTATCGGAATTGGAACTGGAAGCAATTCATCTCGACTCCGTTTATAGTGTTTCTGCAGTTCCAGGCTCAATACTTGAACAAACGCCTAAAGAAGGAAGTTTAGTCAAAAGTGGAAGACCTGTTTACCTTACAACATTCAGAATAACACCTCCCTCCGAAGCTATTTCTGTATATGAAGGCCAGGACGCAATATTAGCAAAAATAATTTTAGAACGTAAAGGTTTTATCGTTCAGGTTAGTGAGGAGCCTAACATTATACTCGAAGGAAAAGTTGTAAGAGTTGAGTCAAAGGGATTTTCTTTATCTTCAGATGATAGAAGAGTTAGGGGCTCTAAGATTGTTTTAGTTATAGGGAAGTCTTCCCTTGTTAAAGTAAGAATACCTTATTTATTAGGGTTATCGTTATCTGAAACATCGTCTAAATTGACAGAGTCATCTCTTTCATTAGGTTATGTTGAGTATACCGATTCGGTTATAACATCTAGTGATACAACAAATGCACGAGTATTTCGCCAGTTTCCATCTTCATCTAGAGGTAGGGTTAAAGCTGGAACGTCTATTGACGTAATTCTAAAAAATTGAAAATAATGTAAATTATGACCATAAAATTTCCAACAAATTATTTTATACTTACCTTAATTTTCGCTCTTTCAGCAACAGATATTTTATCTCAAGAATTAGAAAGAGATTTGCAATTTATTAAAATAAATCATGACAAGAGAATTACTTCGGACGTAAACTCAAGGGGAGGGGGTAGCGCGCCTATGGGGCTTCCTTTCTTAGATGATTTTGCTTGGCCAAGCTCTTTTGAGGAATCAGGTATAGACAGACCCGAGTTAGTTAGATGGGATTCAAGCCCCGTGAGACGCACTTCTACATTTGCAATTAACCCGCCTACTATTGGCGTTGCTACCCTTGATGGTTTAGATGATGGTGGATATCCATATATGTTTAGTAGCAGTGATCCACATGGTTGGGCTGATACTCTTACCTCAAGAAAGATTTTATTAGGTGGTATGACAGCTGATAATAATGTTAACTTATCGTTTTGGTTTGAGGGAGGTGGTATAGGAAATGCACCTGATTTAGGTGAGGATAGCCTTGTTGTTGAGTTTAAGTCAATTGGATTTGAAGGCGATATTTGGACACGGGTTTGGTCTAATGACACGATAACAACAGACGAATTCATTCAAGTTGTTATCCCTATTTATGATGGAATTCACCTTCATAATTCATTCCAATTTAGGTTTCGCAATTATGGAACTTTAGAGGGGAATGCAGATTTATGGCATATAGATTACGTTTTTGTAGCTGAAAATGGATTAATAGGAAATCCACAAGAAGAATTAGCATTCTTATATCCTCCATATACTTTGCTGAGGAATTTCTCCGCTATGCCTTGGACTCATTATATGGATAATCCAGAATTCCAAATGAGAGACAGTTTGCATGTTGCCCATACCAACTTTGGTACTACTGCAAATAATCAGGAAAATACAGGGATTAAAATTCAGATAGGTGAGGATGCGCCCACAATGTATAATAATGAGTTTATTCAAAATGTTAGTGTTCCTATTGGACCATTTT
>DQKQ01000009.1 GCA_015660615.1 Flavobacteriales bacterium | reverse complement strand
GTGCAGCAGTACATAGATATGGCTGATAAGGATGGGGTAAAGATTAAGTATGTTTTCGAGACTCATTTTCACGCTGACTTTGTTTCTGGACACGTCACACTAGCTGATAAAACTGGAGCTGAGATCATATACGGTCCTACAGCAAAAACAGGGTTCGATTCAATTATCGCTGAAGACGGGCAAAAGTTTAAAGTGGGTAAATTAGAAATTGAAGTGCTGCACACTCCTGGACATACTTTGGAAAGCTCTTGTTTTTTACTTTACGACAAGCGAGGAAATCAGCACTCATTATTTTCTGGAGACACCGTGTTCTTAGGCGATGTGGGACGTCCTGATTTAGCCCAAAAGTCAGGAGTTATAACTCCAGAAGATCTTGCTGGAATGCTGTTTGACAGTATTAGAGAAAAGATTATGCCTCTGAATGACAATGTGGTTATCTACCCAGGTCATGGAGCCGGCTCTGCTTGTGGAAAGAACATGAGTAAGGAAACTGTGGGAAGCATAGAGCACGAAAAAGCAACCAACTACGCTTTAAGAGCCGATATGACTCGTGAGGAATTTGTAAGTGAAGTTTTAGACGGTTTGATGCCCCCATTAGAATATTTCGGGTTTAATGTACAGATGAATAAAACAGGCTATACTTCAATCGAGGAAGTGATAAAAAATGGGTGTAACATGCTGAAACCTGATGAATTTGAGAAAGCGGCTCACGCTACTCAAGCTGTAATGCTAGACGTTAGACACCAAACCGATTTCGTTCAAGGATTCGTCCCAAGATCTATATTTATAGGATTAAAAGGAGGATTCGCACCATGGGTTGGAACACTACTTGTGGATGTAAAAACGCCTATTTTACTTATTGTCGATGAAGGACAAGAAGAAGAAGCTGTGATCCGGCTCTCCAGAGTAGGTTTTGACAACGTAATCGGAATTTTAGAAGGAGGAATGAAAGGTTGGTCTGAGTCGGGAAAAGAGATAGACACAATTAAAACCATAGATGCTGAAGAGTTAGAGAAAGAAATGAAAGCGGATTCTGCATTGGCTGTTTTCGACGTAAGAAAGTCAGAGGAGTTCACAGCTGAACATATCAAAGAAGCGAAGCATACTGCATTAGATTCCTTAAACGATCACTTAGATGAATACCCAACCAAGGGGGAGTTTTACATCCACTGTGCTGGTGGATATAGATCTGTGATTGCTCACTCTATTTTAAAAGCCCACGGAATTCATAACGGAATTGATGTGCTTGGGGGATATGGAGCTATCGCTAAAACGGATATTCGTATTACTGAAAATGTTTGTCCTAGTACGTTGAAGTAATGAACTAGCTTCCTTCGCCGAGTCCCGAGTTTAATATATCGGTCTGTATTCTGATACTTTCCTTATGAACTTGTTCGAGCACCAAGCGTAGGAAATCTTGTTCTATCCCCATTTCTTCAGACCAAACCTTACGCGATCTCATTATCTCCTTCCATCGAGATAGCTGAAGTACTGTAAGTCCGTTTTCCTTCTTGTATTTACCTATCGCCCTAGCAATATTCATCCTTCCGCTAAGGAGCTCAACAAGGCGCTCATCTATGGAGTCCAGCTCGATACGAAGATCCCTAAGATCTAATGTTTGAGCTTTATCTAAAGTCAAGTCCCTTATTTTTAATGAACTAATTAGAGAAATCAAATCTTTAGGAGTAAGCTGCTGCTTAGCATCGCTTAGAGCCACTTGAGGGTTAATGTGAGACTCAATCATCAATCCATCCATTCCTAAATCCATAGCTTTCTGAGCTATAGACTGTATCAAATCTCGTTTACCAGAAATATGACTCGGGTCACAAAACAGCTTTATATCAGGCATCTCAGACCGGAGGCCTATAGGGATCTCCCACATAGGGGCATTGCGGAATTTTTTCAACCCATAACTTGAGAAACCTCGATGCAAAGCAATTACATCTCCTTTAGTTGCACTATCAATCCTCTCAACCGCTCCTATCCAAAGCTTTAAATCAGCGTGAATAGGGTTTTTCACAAAAACAGGGAGATTCGTTCCCTTTAACGCATCGGCAATTGATTGTACCGCAAAAGGGCTTACAGTAGTCCTAGCTCCTATCCAAACTGCATCAATTCCATTTTTTAATACCAAATCCACATGTTCAGCATTTGCGACCTCTGTCATAACAGGCAATCCTAAACTTTCCTTCACATCTTTTAACCACGGGAGACCCTTCTCTCCCACTCCCTCAAATTCATTCGGGCGAGTTCTTGGCTTCCATAGTCCTGCACGGAAATAGTTAGCTGTGGATTGTAAAGCTTTAGCGGTAGACATTACCTGATCTCTAGATTCAGCACTACAGGGTCCCGATATTAAAACGGGGCGTTTTTCGAAATTCATCATTTCGAAAATGATTGTAATCTCACGAGCTCAGCATAATCACCATTTTTATCTATCAACTCTTCATGTGTTCCCTGCTCTGAAACTTTACCATTGTCAAGAAGAATAATCTTATCCGCTCTAGAAACTGTAGAAAGTCTGTGAGCGATGACTAAAACGGTACGATTTTCCATGGCGGCATCTAACGCCTTTTGGACTTCGTGCTCCGAAGCTGCATCTAATGCAGAAGTTGCCTCATCTAAAACCAAAATAGAAGGGTCACGATAAAGTGCTCTTGCAAGAGCTACTCTTTGAAGCTGACCACCACTTAGCTTACACCCACTATCACCCACTGGAGTATCAAGACCTTGAGGAAATTTATCTGCAAATTCCGAAACCTGAGCAATTTCTGAGGCTCTAACAAGTCGCTCCTTATCAACATTTTCATCTCCCAGTGCGATATTAGATGCAATAGAACCGTGAAATAAAATTGACTCCTGGGTAACAACGCCTAACTTCTCTCGCCAAGATCCCACAGGTATATCTCTCAAGTCTCTACCGTCGATAAAAATATTACCCTCAGAAGGATCGTCAAATCTAATTAGCAGATTAGAAAGCGTTGTCTTACCTGACCCCGAAGCACCCACAAGAGCCACAACTTCCCCTTTATTAATCTCAAGGCTTAAGTCAGAAAGTATGGGCATTTCTCCATAAGAAAAGCTAACATTATTAAACGAAATCCCCTTCTCCAAATCTAACATCTGCGCAGCACCTTCAGGCGCATCAGGAACGGGGTTAGCCACTTCTAACATTTCTTCGAGACGATCTAATGAAGCTACACCTTTATGTATCCTAAACCAACCATCACTAAACGCTCTCGCTGGCGGAATTATTTGAGAAAATATCACTAAATAACCTATAAACCAATCCCCGGTCAATCCAGTACTTCCCTCAAGAACTATTCTACCTCCATAACCTAAAAGGATAGCCATAACGCTAATAGAAATAACTTCACTTAATGGAGAGCTTAGATACTCCCTTCTATACATTTTACGCATAGCCTTAAAGTGTAGCTCATTCCTATCGCTAAACCTTTTTGAAAATAGTCTTTCAACACCGAAAGCTTTTATGATTCTCACTCCACTCAAGGTCTCTTCTAAAATATTCACCAACGAGCCAAGCTCTTCCTTTCCCTTAAGAGCTGAGTGCTTTAATTTCTTAGCGATACGGCTGATTAAAACTCCGCTTACTGGAAGGAAAATCAAAGCGAAAATCGTTAATTCCCAACTCAAGGCGAATAGTGCTCCTATAGAGATGAGTATGATTAAAGGAGACTTAAATAACACCTCTATAGAACCCACAATACTAATTTCAACCTCGTTTAAATCTACAGTCAACCTACTCAACACGTCCCCCTTTCGAGAGTCAGTAAACCAACCCATGCTCATTCCTAAAACTCTAGTGTAAGTTTTATTCCTCAAATCTCTACTCACTCCTGTTCTAATTGTCGCCAAGCTATACATCGCTAAATACGACACAGCATTCTTTAAAATTGCTAGTATAATAACTGTGACACATACTATAAACAGAGCTTGACCCGTTCCAACTTCAAGAACAAAATTGTCAAACCAAGCACCAATCATACCTGGCCAATCATCAGCAGCTGGGACAAATTCCGTCTCAACTTCCGTCGCCTTACCTGCAAATAATATTCTTAAAAACGGAACCACGCTTAAGAAGGAAAATAGCGATAACACAGCGCCGAAAGCGTTCAGCACACCGTTAGATACTAGATTCCATCTATAAGCTCTAAAAAAGGGTAAAAGTGTGACCAGTCTATTCATCTAATCAACTAAATCCTCCGAGTAACCTAGGTAAGTAGATGGTGTAATCTGCCTTAACTCCTGCTTAATGGAATCAGATACATTTAATGCATCGATGAAAATTCTCATTGATGCAGCATCGACTTTATCACCAGTCCTTGTGAGAGTCTTCAATGCTTCGTATGGCTTAGGGTAGCCTTCGCGGCGTAGGATTGTTTGGACTCCTTCTGAAACAACAGCCCAATTATTTTCAAGATCTGCTTCCAATGCTGGCTTATTCAAAACCAATTTAGACAGCCCTTTCAACAGTGACTTCATCGCAATAATCCCGTGACTAAGAGGCACACCAATATTCCGAAGCACTGTCGAATCCGTCAGATCACGTTGCATTCTAGAAATAGGCAACTTATCAGAAAAGTGTCCTAACAGAGCATTAGCCATTCCGAAGTTGCCTTCCGAGTTTTCGAAATCGATGGGATTAACCTTGTGTGGCATAGCAGACGAGCCGACTTCTCCCTGTACAATTTTCTGCTTGAAGTAATCCATAGACACGTAAGTCCAAACATCCTTATCCAAATCAATCATCACCGTGTGCGCCCTTCTAAGCGAATCACACCAAGCAGCTAAATGATCGTAATGTTCAATCTGCGTCGTTACCTTGCTCCTATGGAGTCCTAAATTTCCCTCTACAAACTTGGTCCCGAAAGAGGGCCAATCGATGTCCGGATACGCAACCTTATGTGCATTAAATCCGCCAGTTGCCCCACCGAATTTCGCAGCATAGGTAGCTCCAGCAATTTGTTCTCTCTGAATCCTAAGCCTGTCTTCAAATACGCGGATTTCCTTTCCTAGTGTAACCGGAGACGCAGCTTGTCCGTGTGTCCTGGCAAGCATAGGAATAGACTTCCACTCGATTGCTAGACCATGTAATATCGACAGCACTTCATCGATGAGTGGTAAGTAAACATCCTCAGTCGCCCTTTTCAGTGAAAGCGGAATTGCTGTGTTATTTATGTCTTGAGATGTCAAACCAAAGTGTACGAATTCGCTCCACTCGCTCAGTCCCAACTTCTCAATCTCCTCCTTAATCCAATACTCCACCGCTTTAACATCGTGGTTAGTCGTAGCTTCAAGATCTTTTATCCTATGTGCGTTGTCCTCAGAGAAATTCTCATAAAGACCGTGCATTGCACTTAATTTATCTTTGGGGAAAGCGGCCAGTTGCGGAAGTGGGAGCTCTACCAATTCTATAAAATATTTTACCTCCACCTCAACTCTGTGAAGTATTAATCCAAATTCAGACAACAGCGGCGCAAGTGCTGAAGTGTGTCTCCTGTAACGACCGTCGAGTGGGGAAATAGCATTCAATTGAGAAAGCTGCATGTGAGATAGAATTTTTGTTCTAGAATTCAAAGACCAAAGATACGATTTACATACCTTAGACGTATGCAACTTCATACAATTCACAACGGGAATTTCAAGTTAGACGGCGGAGCGATGTTCGGTGTAGTGCCTAAAAAGCTTTGGTCCAGAACAAATCCGCCAGACTCAAATAATTTATGCCCGTGGGCAATGCGATCTTTACTAATAGAAGATGGTGACCGCTTGGTGCTTATCGACTGCGGGTTAGGCGACAAACAAAGTGAGAAGTTTTTCGGACATTATCACCCTCACGGTGACGATTCCTTAGAAAAATCTCTAGCTAAAGCTGGATTCTCTCGCAACGATATTACCGATGTCTTTCTTACTCACCTACATTTCGACCATGTTGGAGGAGCTGTAGAGTGGAACGACTCTCGAAGCGGATACAGGCCCTCGTTTAAGAACGCAATATATTGGAGTAACTCTCGCCATTGGAAATGGGCCACTGAGCCTAACCCACGTGAGAGAGCTAGCTTCCTGAGCGAAAATATTATGCCTCTTCATGAATCTGGGCAACTACAATTTGTAGACGCTGCAGATGATGACCTTCGAATCTCAACTGGATTAGGCTTCGAAGCCTTCGTTGTGAACGGTCACACAGACGCTCAGATGTGCCCCATCATCACAATGGGTGACAAAACCCTCGTATTTATGGCTGATCTCCTCCCCTCTGTTGGGCACATTCCACTTCCGTATGTAATGGGGTACGACACTAGACCGCTACTAACTTTAGAGGAGCGAGGGCGAATATTCAACGAGGCTGCTGACAAAGGATATCATCTTTTCTTAGAGCACGATGCCACAAACGAAGTGTGTACTTTACTGCAGACTGAAAAAGGACCCAGACTTGATCAAGTGATGAAGTTGGGGGAGGTTTTTAGCAGATGACTATTTTACACCGTTCGCTATTTTCTTAGCGAGAGTGGGCCCTTCGTAAATCATTCCAGAATAGATTTGGATTAAGGAGGCGCCTGCATTGAGTTTTTCTTGAGCAGACTCGACCGAGTCTATTCCACCGACTCCAATAATGGGGAAGGCTCCACCAGATTTTTCGTGAACGTATCTAATTACTTCAGTTGATCTGTGGCGTGCTGGTGCACCTGATATTCCACCAGAACCCAGAGCCTCTAATGAAGCTAAATTTGTAAAAAGATTTTCACGACTAACAGTAGTATTAGTAGCGATAAGACCATCTACACCTTCCTCAATTATTATTGATACAACGTCATCAAGTTGACTGTCTGTCAAATCTGGAGCTATTTTGGGGAAGACAGGACAGGGCGGTGCTTTCGTTAAGTTAAGTTTAACGACAGCACGTAGTAATGCGGCAAGAGGTTTGCGATCTTGTAGTTCACGTAGACCAGGGGTGTTAGGAGAACTGACATTGACTGTGAAGTAGTCTACATAAGGATGAAGAGACTCAAAACACTTGAGATAGTCGGAGGTGGCATTTTCGTTTGATGTGATTTTATTACGGCCTATGTTACCTCCAAGTATGAGATCAGATGGACGGCGCTTAAGTCTTGATACAGCATCCTTTACTCCTCCGTTATTAAAGCCCATTCGATTTAATAGAGCTGAATCTTTAGGAAGGCGAAACAGACGAGGCGTAGGATTACCCGATTGTGGCAATGGTGTTAGAGTTCCTATCTCTACATGTCCAAATCCCAACACTTGTAATTCCTTGAGCCAAAGTGCGTCTTTATCAAACCCCGCAGCAAGACCTACAACGTTTGGGAACTCAATTCCACAAATATTCACACGCTTGCAAGAATCGTCTGACTTAAAGCATTGCTTTAAGACCCATGCAACACCAGGAATGCAAATTGCAAAACTCAACATAGCCATTGAAAAATAGTGAGCCTTCTCCGGAGTTAGCATGAATAACAAGGGTTTCAGGATGTTTTTATACATGATGCGAAGGTAAGAAGAAGAAGGTTTACGGTAAATTGTGGATAACCCTGTTAATAGCGCACATAAAAAAGTTCTAACATGGCTTGTTAGTCTGGTTTAACTTAGAGTCCCAAGGATGAAGAACCTCGGACTACTCAACTGGCTATCTAAGCGAAAACTCACCGACGAAAAGGTGGCAAACATCTTCGTGAATACATCTTTAGAGATAGTTGAAGAAGGTTGGCCTAAAATAGTAGAGCTTCTGAACGCCTCACCTGAGTTTGAAAAAAGCCCCGAACTTGACCCTAAGGATTACGGGAGATTTTTGATGATCGTTGTCTCTGCTAATTTAAGTTTAGTGCCTAAACACTTTGACCCTGGAGTGGATAGAGCTATAATCAAAAGATGTTGCGCTAAGTTCGGCAGAGCTCTAGGTGTGCCTAAAGAAGATTTCGCTAAGAAAGTAAAGGCGTTTAAGGCTTTTATGAAGAAAGTTAATCATCCTTCAACAAATTCTGTTACAGCAATGACTAGGGCGGTATTTTATAAATATCACTTAATTGAATCCCAAGATGAATACTTTAGAGACATGAACGTTCCTAACCCGATTATTATGAAGGTATTAAGAGATGTTGTAACTAATTTTTATTGGGATTGGGATGAAATAATTTGTGACAATTACAAAGTTGTAATTACTCAAGACGATGTTAAAGATGCAAATCAAGAAGAGATCTTAGCTTAAACGATCTAAATCTCGAGCAATATCTTTTTCTTTTAAAGTAGCACGTTTATCATGCATTTTCTTACCCTTTGCAATCCTAAATTTAAGTTTTGCATAACCTGATTTTGAGATAAAAAGGAGTGTTGGAACAAGTGTTATTCCCACATTTTTCAGCTTCTTATCCAGCTTTTTAATCTCCTTTTTTTGAAGGAGTAGTTTTCTAGGTCGACGTGGAGATTGAATCACATATCCGGCATTAGGATATTCTGAGATATACATATTAAAAACGTATAGCTCACCATTATCGAATCGACAATACGACTCTCCTATCGAAGCTTTAGAGGCTCGAATTGACTTTATCTCGCTCCCATTTAATTGGATACCCGCAGTAAACTCATCTTCGAGGAAGTAAGTAAAGGAAGCTTTTTTATTTTTAATCTCTAGAGCCACGATGCGAAGGTAGTGAGGATAAAGTTTTGTGTGCTATGAAATATGTTCGACCTTGCGACGATGAATTTAGAGGAGATTAATAAAAGATTATTCGATATTCCCAAGGTCGAACTTCATTGTCATTTAGAACTTGCATTTAGACCTTCAACTATGAGAGAGTGGGCTATTGAAGACGGTATTGAGGTAAAGTCCGACGAGGATTTCGAGAGAGAGTTTTTAATCTTAGAGCCTATGGATGATCTTGCTACGGTGTTGAATAAATTTCTTCAGACCCGTGATAGATTGTCTTCACTTGTAAGGATAGAGAGGCTGGCATTTGAAGCGTGTGAGGATATGTATCTGAAGAGCAATGTGAGACTGCTCGAGCTTAGGTATGCCCCGAGCTTCACACTAGAGGTTTTCCCAGAGCTTGGAGCCGAAGGGTTGCACGAGGCTATAATGAGGGGTTGCGAAAGGGCGGAGATGATGTATCCTATGGCTGTGGGACTTATTTGTTTACTGCAAAGGATTAAGACACATAAGGAGAACATGTATTGGTGTGATTTTGCAATAGAGCACAAAGGTGAGTTTTTAGCTCTCGATCTTGCAGACGATGAAGTAGGATATCCTCCGGAGCCATTTGCACCTATTTTCGACAAGGCGAAGGCGGCAGGTCTCGGAGTTACAATTCATGCAGGGGAACCAAATTTGCCGCAATCGGCGCAGAACATTATTACCTGCATAGACCTTCTTCATGCTGACAGGATAGGTCACGGAGTACAAGCTATACACTACGAAAAAGTAATCAAACGACTTGTAGATGAAAAGATCCCTCTTGAGCTTTGCCCTACAAGCAACTGGCTGACTCAAGCTGTACCTAATTTAGCTTCTCATCCTTTAAAAAAACTCATGGAGATGGGGGTCAGGACTACTATAAATAGTGATGATCCAGGAGCGATGGGAATCGACCTGATGGATGAGTATCACATCGCGCATAATATTTTAGGGATGTCTTTCGATCAAATGAACCAGTGTAACACTTGGGCGGCTGAAGCATCATACATACCAGAAGCGAAAAAGATGAAGGTTTGGTCTAATAAATAAAGTATAATGAAAAAAATATTTCTAGTTAGCGTGATTTTATCGCTTACTACTTTCTCTGAAACATGTGCACAAACCCAGACTGTTGGAAACTTCATAAACTCTTCTCAAGCATTTGAGGGTTACAACTTGATCGCCCCACAATCTTCGTTTAACACCTACCTTATAGACAACTGTGGAAGAGTCGTTAACGAGTGGGCAAGTGAATATAGAATAGGGCTTTCAGCTTACATACTCGATGACGGCGGCTTACTTAGAACCGCTCAACTTGGCTCCGATGCTAACCCTTCATTTTCTGGAGGGGGGACAGGAGGAAGAATAGAAATGTTTAATTGGGAAGGAGATTTAACATGGTCATTTACTTGGGCTGACACATCGCAACACCAGCATCACGATATTGAAATGATGCCCAACGGAAACATTCTGATTCTTGCCTGGGAAAGCCACTCTTACGAGGAGGCTCTATCCTTAGGTAAGATACCGAACACAGAAGGGAATTCAGTTTGGTGTTGCCAAGTAACTGAAATAATGCCTTATGGTGAAAATGGAGGAGAAGTTATTTGGCAATGGAGCGCATGGGATCATCTCGTGCAAAACACAGACAGTTTGCTACCTAATTTCTCGGCCTCGATTTCAGATGCACCCCGAAAATTCAACATCAACTATACAACTCAGGGGCAAAACGCTCTTAACGAAGACTGGATGCATTGCAATGCTATTGATTACAATTCTTCTTTAGACCAAATCTTAATTAGTTCTGCCAAGTTCAACGAGATCTTCATTATTCCTCACCATTTATCTACACAAGAAACGGCTACCACTTCTGGCGATCTACTTTGGCGTTATGGCAACCCCCAAACTTATGGAAGAGGAACGATAGAGGACAGAAAACTATTCTTTCAACACGATTGTCAGTGGATTGACGATACCGAAGGTGGCAGTGGTCAGTCTAGCAGAATTCTCGTGTTTAATAATGGGAGAAATAGACCCGAGGGAAATCTAAGTTCTGTAGATGAGATAGTGACTCCCTCACTACAATACGGAACGTACCCTCTTGAAGATATCACCTCTCCCTTCTTACCAGAAACATATTCGTGGAGATATCCCGAAGCTGCCGAGCTTGATGAACTTTTTTACGCCCAGCAAATTTCTGGTGCTTCACGCCTTCCTAACGGAAACACTCTGATTTGCAACGGGCCGGCCGGCTACGGGTTTGAGGTTACACCAGATGAGGAGATAGTTTGGGAATACATTAATCCCGTTACAGCCTTTGGGGCAACAACACAAGGGAGCGATGCTGGTAACAACGCAGTATTCCGCATCCCGAGATACTCTATGGACTTCCCAGGTTTTATCGGGAAGGATATGACCCCGGGGGATGTGATTGAACTAGAAAGCTGGATAGACAATTGCACCAGTGATATCAGTGTTGTCGTATTAACAGAAATCACGGCCTACCCTAATCCTTTCACAGATGTAGTGCGAGTGAGGTTTGAAGATAACGGTGATTGGTTTATTCACACCCTTGAAGGTAAATTCATAGAAAAAGGCTCATCAGAGAAAGGAGATATGCTTGAACTTGGAGCTGATTTAAATGAAGGCTGCTATATCTTGCGATTTGAAAATGGAAACAATACTGCGATTAAAACCCTAATTAAGATTTGAAAAAATGAAACTACAATACATAACTGTATTGATATTATCAATACTGGCAACAACTGCATTTGCACAGGATAAT
>DQKQ01000135.1 GCA_015660615.1 Flavobacteriales bacterium | reverse complement strand
GTAGCAACCTTCATAAATAGCTCATCACCATCACTCATTGACAGTTGTGTGCATATTGATCCACTGTGCATTACATCAGTTGAAACTTTAACAAGTACTCTTTCGTCTGCCAAGGTTGGGGAGCTTCCTTCAACTTTAGCCTTCACTTGTTCCTTTTTGTACTCTTCTAATTCTTTGCTTTTCAAATTCAACTCCTTCTTATATTTATCTCTTTCACCAACTGTCTTTCTAAGGGCCTCACTTAAAGTATTAACTTTATCTTCTGCCTCTTTGATTATTTCATTAGCAATCTTCTGGCTCCATTTCTTGGCAAGAAACTCTGAGAATTCAAAATGAGACTTAAGCCCTTGGTCGTGCATATCTATTAAATCCATAACCGTAATTAGTTTCTTTAGTCTCGCCGCTTTTAGTGTTTCAGACAATACATGTTCGGCTTGCCTTGTGCTTCCAGAGTCAAGTCTCCATACTGTAGCAACAGTATTTATACTATTCTTAATCAGAACAAAATGACCTTTATTAATCTTATTTGTTTTAGGGTTGACGAAGTTCGCATCAATATGGTATCTGCCTTTTTCATTCTTGAAGTTATTCTGGTTCCTAACATCCTCAAGCTCTAATTGCGTATCTTGATCAAAACTAAACCCGTATCTAAACGGAAATGAATCTAGGTTTGCATGTTCGTTGCATTTAATAGTTACTGTTCTTTTAATCATATCTAGCTGATGCTTAATCTTGTAATCTCATGGGCATAAAAGAGCCTACTGATTCACGCTTATCGCACTCAATCTCTTCTTCGTTATCATTCCAATACCTACAATTAGTTATCTTTCCATTAGAAATTTCAGCATACATCTGTCGCAATCCACCAGGCCAATATCTAACACATACGCCATCTAGTTCTCCATTTTTAAAGTTTACCTCATAGCTTTTATATTTAGATTGTGGCCTTCCAGTGGCTGTCCACGACCAATCTGTATATAAACCATGCAATTCTCCATTCTTGTAGTTGGATTCGATATATTTTGAGCCATCACTATTCCAATCAGTTACTACACCTTCTCTCTTGCCATTAACAAAAGTTGCTTCAACCTTTTTTTGCCCATTATCAAACCAAATAGTCATAAGGCCATCGAATTCCCCATATTTAAACATCCCTTCTGCTTGTTTTTGTCCATTAGAATGCCATGCTATGCACAACCCATGAAGTTCACCATCCTTATAATTATCTTCTTGCTTCTTTGGTCCATCCCCTTTATAAGCTTGAGAGCCGTTAGATTCATCATAGGTGTAATAAGTAGTTTTCTTTCCATGTAATTCACAATCTTTATATGTGACCTCTTTTTCTATAGGACCATCATAATCCCAGTAAGTGTGCAACTCATCTTCCCCCCCTTGCTTATATCTGCCTTTGTGCTTTAACTTACCATTAGGCCAATATTCAATTGTCATTCCATCTCGGAATCCATCTTTATATTCGGATTCTGATTCAATTCCGCCATCTTCATAATATTCTTTAATTAAACCATTGTCTCTATCCATGATACTGTCCCTTATCTAAATGACATAATATTTAAAGCTCAATCAAACGAAGGTATTGGTATGCATCCTCTCCAGAGTGCTTATCCACTATTTGCTTCGGGGTGTCTGAAATAATCTTATGTGCTAGTTTATTTGATGCTAGGTTATCAATCCCCACAATTGCCTCTAAATAATAACTATCAAAATGGCCGCCCAATCCCATTGTATCTGTAAGTAAGTCAATACTACTATTAACAATTCTGGTAGCCAAACCCTTGCCTCTGTATTCTTCACGGACAGCATATCCGATATTAAAAACAGTTACACTGCCTATAGGCTGATCCTTTACGAAAACAGTGTATCCAATAACCATCCCATCCTCAATCATTGCGTAAGTCATTCTAATAACGCCTTCTGGCTGATCAAAAACTACGCTTAAACCATTATCTCCTGGGCACTCCAGCATTTGCAACCCGCTTTCAATTCCAGCCTGAAGCTCTAACAACCCATCTAATGGATTGGTCATATTAGACATTCAAATCCTCTTATATTAATCATTTAGTTAAACCATATCCATCCGAAAAACTTCGCACAATAAGCATATGCACAAATGTGGTTGGAAATTTAGCATCAAAATTCCCTGTTGCCTTAACCCAAGACTCCAGCAATCTTTCTATCTGATCCGAAACTCCAGTAGATTGCTTCATTGCGCCATTGTAAGCTTCAGGGGTAAGTCCTGTCCATTCGACAAAGTTCTTAGCTGTACGATTGTCATTTGCAGCTATAGACGCACCTTCTGTTTGACTAAAAACAAAGTCTCTAATTACTTTTAACGCCTCTTCCTCACTGTCTGTTTGCTCAAGAGCATATATTTCAATCTGTTCTGCAAGGCTTCTTACAGTATTTAACGGGTCAAACTCATCTTTTAAAGAGGATAGGAGTGGAAATTGCTTAAAGATATCGTCTAAGTCTTGCTCAAGCCGACCATCTCTGTAAGTTTGAAGTTCGCTAATAAAATCATTTGATTTATGTGTCATTACTATACCTATTGTTACGAAATCTTCTATACAGCCAGCACATACCGACACCTAACAGTGGTAGTAACACCAGCAATGCTATTGCTAATGGCATATAAATTGATACATAAAATTCCATCATATTATCTCCTTTGTCGTTCTTCCCAATAGTTGTGATAGTGTCATCTTCATCTGTAATGTTAATACGGAAATCCTTCGGTCGTTGAATAGGATTGCCCTTAGAGTCCCAGTGCTTAGAAGAGATTGGTGGCTTATCCTTAAACTTAAAGTGATAAAAGGATTCTTTATAACCACTGATATTCCAATC
>DQKQ01000152.1 GCA_015660615.1 Flavobacteriales bacterium | reverse complement strand
TAGCTTAGGCTGAGAGCCGTCTCCCGCTGGGTCCTCGTCTTCTTGAAAGACAAGGTCTGCGCGTATATGCCTTAAATCTAGGTAATAATACGTGTGTACACCGTCTACTCTATACTCTGGTATGGCGCTCGTTACGTTGACGGTATCCAGAACAGTTCTTTTTGTAACTGCATCATCACCAAGATTTGGATTTGTTAGTCGATCCGTTACATGATCAACGAGGTGAACTCTTGGGGCATGTCCATCTCCTCGAATTCCAGAGTGTACGTGTCCACGCACACGCGGGTCTTCCTCGTCCATAGAGTCTGCGCCAGCCGAACCATACAGTCCTCCGAAAATAGAGTTTGCGAAATCTGCTGTTACAACAGTAACGGCAGATTTAAACTTCGTTAGTTTTATGTCACTGTCTGTAGCCATAACGCCTCTTACTCAGCCTCTTACTCAGACTCTTTAAAATGCTTCTTAACCTTGTCACTTACTTTAAACTTCACTGACTTATAAGGCTTTAACATCATTTCCTCTTGAGTTTTAGGATTTCTAACAGGTCTTGCGGCATGTTCATATAAAAAGAACTTTCCAAATCCTACGATAGAAACCTCCCCATCCTCTTCTAGCCCGTTAATAATAGACCTAACCATTTCGTCTATTACCTGCAGAGCTTCCTTCTGAGAAAGGAGTGTTTTATCTGAAATATTTTTAGCCAATTCTCTTTTGTTTATCATACCTAACCCTATATGCGTGCATATGCGTGCATTACTGATACAAACATTATTATTAATAGTAAGAGGCTAAAGAGTTTCCTCATCAGAAAATTGGTCGGCGTGCTCTTTTGACTTCTGGTAATCTGTATCTAATTGATCAAGGTTTGCTCGATAATGGCTGTAGACCCTAGACAGATCACTCTCGTCCGTTCCAGGGTCTATACCATAGTTTTCATACATCTGGTTGACCTTTTTCTTCAGAGCCTCATCCTCTAATTCAATCTTTGTTTTCTTTGGTGGCACCGCTACTCCGATAATCCTTAATGCAGATCCGCCTTCTTAACGATAGCTCTACATACATCTATCATAGATTTTTTTGACATCTTTAGCTTTAGAGCGTTAACACAGTAAGCACACCAAACGACATTATCCTTAACATATCCGAGCGTTGGGTCTACACAGTCTAGCGACATCTTAAACGGATCATGAGTTCTAGAGGCATCTGACTTTACAACATTCAGCTTAATATCCGAATAGTAACACCTTCCTCCTTGATCCTCAAACATCTTCATTACCTCATCTCTTGTTAACGCAAACGGTATGCCCCTTTTGGAGGCTCTAGATCGAGCATTAGCAACAGCTCTCCCAAACATTATATTGGGATAATTCAAACACTTCTGTCTCCATCCAATATCAGTCATAATTACTCCATCGGCTTATTGAAAACATTTACCATGATTCTAACACCATGCTTTGCCCCAGAGGCTTTGGCTACAGTCCTGATTGCGTTAGCAATTCTTCCCTGCTTTCCGATGACCTTACCCACATCATCTTTGCCAACTTTAATTTCATACAGGATGCCCTCTTTATCTGTTTCCGCCTGAGCCACATTAACCGAAGCTTCGTCATCAACAATCGCAACAACCATCGTCTTAATAAGATCTTCTATTCCACTCATTTTATTTCTCCTTTACATTAATTTTAATGGGCTCAATCGCCCCGCTTCTTGGCACAACCACCTCTAGCATTCCATCTTTCATTGAAGCCGTTGAAAACTTCAGGTCAAATTCGGAATGTATAAAATACTTAGCCCGAAAGTTCCTTCTGGCAATACCTCTAACAATCATTCCCTGTTGAACACCAGGCCTTGGTGACTTAGGAGGATATTCATCTGATTGTTCTAATTGACCATCAGAGGACGTGTCTCTAGTTCCATCAACCTTATTTCCTATGCCACCAATGCACAACAAGCTGCCCTCTACCGTTATAGAGACATCGGCGGGAGAATACCCTGCCAATGCAAAGGCCATGTGAAACCCACTCTCGTCGCACCACTGGTCACACCTCGGAAATTTTCCAGCGGATGTAACCTTTTTATTGCCACCAACCTCTCTGTAAAACTCATCATCGGCCCAAAGCAAGTCAAAAATCCTTCCCGGCACCGATACTCTATTCAATGTTTCTTTCATATTATTCTTCTCCATCTTCTAGGTGAGCGTCTAAATAAAGGCTGATTGTATTAAATGTCTCCACAACACTTGAGATCGACCAGCTAAGTAGGGCCGTTATTGCCCCCGCAAAGACCGTATTTATATCAAACCAGATAGAACAAACGGCTCCAACCCAAAAGCCTGTACACATCGTACAGTTAATCAACTTATTTAAAAAGTTAGATTTGCTTGATACAAATTCTCTTACTGGCTCAAGTAAATGACTTAAGACAATTATTGCTGTAATACCAGTACAACCTAATGTAAAACTTAAAAATTCAACTGAACTCATTATAACTCCGACTATCTTATATATACTATAAAATCATATAACTATCAACAATTTTTGACTTTAAAATATATTAACACTGTAAACCTTTTGCCCGAAAAATCTAGAAAATTTCTTCAGCGGCATCTTCAGCGGCATCTTCAGCGGCAGCAGAAGTGATGCTGCGGGCTGGTTCTTCTCGACTAACCTCAATCTTTACGCTGACGGGAACAACACTCTCTTCGTCATAGAAATAAAACGTCTTGCCATCCTGTGTCTGTATGGCATTTCTAGAGTGATATTCAGGCTCTTGCTCATTATTGCATCTATCGAACGTTTTAGTTCCCGACCAATGAGGCTCAACCTTTTGATAAAGGTTCCCGCCCCATAAGAAGTGATCTCCATTCTCAATATGTTTCAGCTCAGTAACACCAAAATCAGTATATGTAATATCTGCACTCATCGTATATCCCTCCATCAGAAGCTTCCTGTTAAACTATCTCATCTATGACACCAAGCTCTAAAGCACTTTCTGCCGTCATAAACCAATCTACTTTATTCTTCAATATTTCTGTTAATTTCTTTTTGGAAATCTTAGTAAGCCTCAAGGTCATCTCTTCTATCTTTGTTTGCAAACGCTTTGTCTCCTCAAGCTTCTCCTCCAAATCTTTGACCTTCCCAAAGAAGCCAGAAGAGACTTGGTGATATAGAGGTGTCGCGTGCCTATAAGCAAGTCTTCGATGTCCGTTAATAAGAATTACAAAGCCACAAGACATGGCCGCTCCAGTCACAACTGTATGAATTGGCGTTTTGCTATTCTCCATAACGCCAATCAACCCAAAGCATTGATATACTTTTCCTCCATAAGAATC
>DQKQ01000252.1 GCA_015660615.1 Flavobacteriales bacterium | reverse complement strand
TCAGGGTTTCAATATCGAGGTCTCTCATGAAATATACCTGCATACGGACCTCTTGTCTCAGTTGTTTTTCCCAACGTGCCCCTAAAAACGAAATCACAGAAATCATCCCAATTAAAACAAGAGTTAAGGTCATTCCCACGACCGTTGTGAATGTTGTAGTTGCCTGAGATGCAGGGAGTCTATTCTTGTTTATGCTATGCTTAGAAGCCATACCCCAAAGATGCACCCGCGCGGCGTTATTACGAACAACGTTAAAAAAAGTTATGCTATTTAGAATGATTATGAATAACGTGATGTTCTATACCATAAAGTAAGTATTTTTGCACTATGATTAAAGTTAGTGATTCAGCTAAACAGCATGTGATAAAACTACTAAGCGAAGAAGGTCGTCCCAAAGGCAGCTTTGTACGTGTAGGAGTGAAAGGAGGTGGATGCAGCGGCCTTATGTACGAGATGGACTTTGATCATCAGGTAAAAGACGGTGACCAAGAGTTCGAGGACAAGGGCGTGAAAATAGTAGTCGATAAGAAGAGCTTCTTGTACTTAGTAGGAACGGAGCTGCGTTACAGTGGCGGTCTCAACGGAAAGGGGTTCGAGTTTTATAACCCTAATGCTAACCGCACCTGTGGTTGTGGTGAAAGTTTTTCATTATAGATAGACTGAGATGAAGGGAACAGAAGAAGAGAATTTACTCAGTGAGGTCACTGAGAAAAATTACCAATACGGATTCACCACTGAAATCGAATCGGATACAATTGCGCCAGGACTTGATGAAAGCGTTATTAGAACTATTTCTAAGAAAAAAAACGAACCTGACTGGCTGTTGGACTGGAGATTGGAGGCTTTTGCTGCTTGGTCTAAAATGGAGGAACCGGAGTGGGCACATGTAAAGTATGAGAAGCCAGATTTACAATCTATAAGTTTTTACTCCGCGCCTAAGCAAAAAAAGGAACTCGCCTCTTTAGACGAGGTAGATCCAGAGCTTTTAAAGACGATGGAGAAGCTGGGGATAAGCATAGAGGAGCAGAAGAAGCTGAGTGGAGTGGCAGTGGATTTCGTTATGGACAGCGTTTCAGTGGCGACATCGTTTAAAGAGACATTGGGCGAAATGGGAGTAATTTTCTGCTCATTGGGTGAAGCAATACAGGAGCACCCAGAGCTTGTACGTAAGTACTTAGGAACAGTAGTCCCTCAGAGAGATAACTACTACGCAGCTTTGAATTCTGCCGTGTTTACTGACGGATCGTTTTGCTACATCCCTAAAGGAGTTCGTTGCCCGATGGAACTCAGCACTTATTTCAGGATTAACCAAGCGGGAACAGGCCAGTTCGAGAGAACTCTGATTGTTGCAGAGGAGGGCAGTTACGTTAGTTACTTAGAGGGATGTACAGCTCCGCAGAGAGATGAAAATCAGCTTCACGCCGCCGTAGTAGAGATTATTGCTCACGATGAGGCGGAGGTAAAGTACAGTACGGTACAGAATTGGTATCCTGGAGATAAAGATGGAAAGGGCGGAGTATTCAACTTCGTTACTAAGAGGGGGATTTGTCACAGGGCGGCAAAAATTAGTTGGACTCAGGTAGAGACAGGGTCGGCTGTGACCTGGAAATACCCGAGCTGCATCCTGAAAGGCGATGACAGTATCGGAGAGTTTTTCAGCGTCGCTGTGACGAATAACAAGCAACAGGCGGATACCGGAACGAAGATGATTCATCTAGGTAAGAGGACCCGGTCGACCATCATCTCTAAAGGTATTTCTTCGGGCGAGTCTCAGAATTCTTATAGAGGCTTAGTTCAAATTCATCCTGGAGCAGAAAACGCCCGCAACTTTTCAGTTTGCGATTCTCTACTTATGACAGACAGATGTGGAGCTCACACCTTCCCGTACATAGAAGTAAAAAATCCGACTGCTCAAATTGAACACGAGGCTACAACTTCTAAAATCGGTGAAGATCAAATTTTCTACTGCCAACAACGAGGAATCGAAGAAGAGGAAGCGATAGGTCTTATTGTTAAGGGTTATGCGAAGGATGTATTAAATAAACTACCTATGGAGTTTGCGGTTGAAGCACAAAAACTACTAACGATTTCATTAGAAGGAAGCGTAGGATAAAGCAGAAAAGCAATTTAGAATGCTAAAAATTAAAAATTTACACGCCAAAGTTGGCGACAACGAAATTCTAAACGGGCTTAACTTAGAGGTTAAACCGGGAGAACTTCATGCGATTATGGGACCAAATGGATCTGGGAAATCTACTCTTGCTGCAGTTTTAGCCGGTAGTGATTCATATGAGGTAACGAGCGGATCAGTTAATTTTGATGGGATAGATTTACTCGATTTAGAAACTAGCGAAAGAGCTAGAGAGGGCGTTTTCTTAGCATTCCAATACCCTATAGAAATTCCCGGGGTTTCCAATCTAAATTTTATGAAAGCCGCCTTAAATGCCAAACGCGCACATAAAGGACTTGAGCCCATAAAAGCAAAGGATTTTCTCGCAAAGGTGAAAGAGTGTTCTTCTTTAGTTAAACTAGATGGCCGCTTACGAGACAGATCAGTTAACGAGGGGTTTTCCGGTGGAGAAAAGAAACGCAATGAGATTTTTCAAATGGCTATGCTTGAACCTAAACTAGCCATTCTAGACGAAACAGATTCGGGTTTAGATATTGATGCGCTTCAAGTTGTTTCAAAAGGCGTAAATGCTATGCGCTCAACAGACAGAAGTTTTATTGTGATTACTCACTATCAAAGACTTCTAGATTATATTATTCCTGATTTCGTGCACGTACTTTCAAACGGTTGTATAGTAAAAAGCGGAGGCAAAGAACTTGCTATAGAACTGGAGGAGAAAGGTTACGATTGGCTTAAGGAGCCCTCACACGATATACCTAATATCTAAGATATGTCAGTGTTTACAGAAAAATTCTCGGCGACTCTACCTCCTCCAACTAGGAGATCAGAGCGTTGGAAATATTCTCCAATAGCTAAGCTTTTAAAAAATGATATATCGATTTCAAAAGAGGCTGCTCAAGGAATTAATGGCTGGCCGGAATCGATTTCGCCTAATCCGGTTATTCGTCTTGAAGCGTATGTAGCAGTATTTAAGAACGGTATTTTCGAATCGACTTTAAGTGACCTACCTAATTCAGAGGGAGTAGAATGTATTCCATTCAGTAAGTTGGAACAAGGTGGAGATTTGGAATTTTCAAATAGTTATCATAAAAAAGAGTGGGTTGGTGAATTAAACGACAGATATCGACAGGACGGGCTCTACCTCAAGGTGCATAGAAATGTAAAAGTTGATAGGCCCATTATTATTCATCACCTAACGGACGGGATGGGTGTGGCGAGTTTCCCCAAACATTTTATAAGAGTAGAGGAAGGGGGATGTTTGAATATTGTGGTTTGGTCCAGTGCGTCCGATGATTCAAGCGGGATGTACAATGGAATATTAGAAGCCTCATTAGGGCCTAACGCATCACTATCATTGGAAAAAGTATGTAACGAAGGCGGGAAAGTATTCCACTTTTCACATGAACATATAGTACAAGAGCGCGATAGCCGACTAAAAATCCACACATTTACCATTAAAGGAGACTGGGTTCGCAACGAACTGGAGATAATTTCACGAGGAAAGGGAACGGATTCAGTTTTAAATGGGGCTTATCTTCCAGTTGGCACAGAACACATTGATAATCATACGACCATGGACCATACTGTTTCGGATGGTACGTCTACGGAATTGTATAGAGGCATTATGTACGGAAACTCAACGGGAGTGTTTAATGGGAAGGTCTTCGTAAGAAAGGACGCTCAAAGAACAAATGCATTTCAGCAAAACACGAATATCGTGGCAGATCGTGGCGCTTCAATATATGCGAAACCGGAATTAGAAATTTATGCCGACGATGTTAAATGCGCACACGGATGCACAGTGGGACAATTTGATTTGGACGCTCTATTCTATATCAGGTCACGTGGGATTGATGAACAAGCTGCGAAAGCTTTATTAGTCGAGGCGTTTTTGAACGATGTTCTCTCTAGTGTTACCTGCTCAGAACTACGTGAAGAGATATTGAGGCTTTATTCCGAACGTCATGATTGGTGATTATGATGTAGCTAATATTCGTAGAGAATTTCCCATTCTTGAAAGGCAGGTTAATGGCTTCCCTCTGGTGTATTTAGATAGCGCAGCATCGGCTCAAAAGCCACGCATAGTTATAGAAACACAACGGGAGTATCTAGCACATTTCCATAGCAATATTCATCGCGGAGCGCACTCATTGGCGATTCAGGCTACTGAAGCTTTTGAGGGAGCTCGAGAGATTATCAAAGAGCATTTTAATGCGAATATAAATGCAGAAATAATTTTCACATCAGGAGCCACTGACAGTATCAACATAGTTGCAGGTTCTTGGGGTAGAGCAAACCTTACCGCATCATCAACTGTTTTGCTGACTCACCTTGAGCATCACAGCAACATAGTGCCTTGGCAGATTCTCGCATCAGAAATAGGTTTTAAGATAGATGTAGTGGAATTACTTTCTGATGGATCTCTAGATATTCAAGACTATAAGACAAAACTTACTACATCTCCCTCACTAGTTTGTTTTTCACATGTTTCGAATACATTAGGGACGATAAATGACGCAAAGCTATTGACTTCACTAGCACACGAAGCTGGAGCAATTGTACTTGTTGACGGTGCTCAAGCAGCGCCTCATATGAATGTAGATTTATCGGATATAAACTGTGATTTCTATGCTGCTTCAGGTCATAAAATGTACGGCCCTACTGGAATAGGTTTTCTTTATGGAAAGCTAGCTATTCTGGAATCGATGCCACCATTGCGCGGTGGAGGAGAGATGATTTCTTCCGTAAGTTTTGAAGAACCCACCACCTTTAACGTTCCACCATACAAATTTGAAGCGGGGACACCCCATATTTCAGGTGCTATTGCCTTTGGTGCTGCTATTAAATGGATGGAGTCTATTGGAGTTGAAAATATTGCGGCACATGAGCAAGCGCTAACTAAGTACGCTCACGAAAAACTGTTACAAATAGAAGGGCTTAAGATCTACGGTACGGCAGAACATAAAGCAAGTGTAGTTAGTTTCCTAGTAGAAGGGATCCACCCTTCAGATCTTGGTATCTTGTTAGACCAGCTCGGGGTAGCAGTAAGGACCGGACATCACTGTACAGAGCCCCTAATGAATTGGTTTAAAATTCCAGGAACGGTACGTGCAAGTTTTGCAGCGTACAGCACTTTTGAAGATATAGATGCTTTGGTGGCGGCTTTAGAAAGAGCAATAAAGATGTTGAAATAGTATTACCTTGTGGCAATGCTAGAAACATTACGCTCTAACTTCGGCCATCTTTTCGAAGAAGAATTACTGTTAGAGATTAGCAAAGTAGGAAAACACCTTAAGGTTAATTCTGGAGAGACATTAATGGAATTAGGCAGCAAAGTAAGGAATATGCCACTTCTTGTAAAGGGAGCTATAAAAGTGTTTCGTCTTGACGATGATTATCGGGAACAGATTTTATATTTTCTAGAGCGCGGTGACACCTGCGCAATGACTCTAAACTGTTGTGTAACGGATTCTCAAAGCGAGATCAAAGCTGTCGCAGAGTTTGATTCAGAATTAATTCTCATTCCAGCAGAGAAGATGGAAGAGTTCCTGAAATTTAAAAGTTGGAGACGATTCGTTTTTGATAGCTATAATAACAGATTCTCAGAACTCTTAGAAGTAGTAGATTCTTTAGCTTTTATGAAATTAGACGAGCGTTTATTTAAGTACTTACATGATAAAGCTCTAATAAACTCTAATACTCTCTTAGAGGTTACTCACAATGAGATAGCGATTGAGATGAATACCTCAAGAGTAGTTATTTCTAGGGTGCTAAAGAAACTGGAGCTAGAGGGGAAAATTAAACTTCATAGAAATAAGATAGAGATTCTAGAATTATAAGCCTTGTGCTTGTGTAACATTTGTAACTGTAGGATCGAAAAGAGCTTACCATCTTTGCACTGTAAAACAAAACACATTAATAGATGAGTATTAAAGAACGTATTAACCACGAAGAAACAACTATTGTAGATGTTCGCACACAAGCAGAATTTCTTGGCGGTCACATCAAGGAATCTATTAACATCCCCCTACACCAAATTGCATCTAGGTTAGATGAATTAATGACAATGCAGCCTTTGGTCCTATGTTGCGCCTCTGGAGGCAGAAGCGGACAAGCAACAGCATACTTAAAGGGGCAGGGTCTAGATGTTGTAAATGGCGGAGGCTGGATTATGGTTGATACACAAAAGGTCTAATCGATTGGTTATGAATCTAAATTTAGAGAGCTTCCAGGATAGGGTTCATGACTTTTCTAAAAACGAGAATAACTTGAATTTTAAAGGCGGAAAGCCTTGTATCATTGATTTTTACGTAGACTGGTGTGCCCCCTGCAAAACCCTAGGCCCTATTATAGAGGATATATCAAAAGAGTACGACGGCAAGGTGGATAGTTATAAAATAATTACTGAAAATGAGAAGGAATTAGCATCTGCTTTCGGGATAAGTAGCGTTCCTTCAATTCTATTTATTCCCCAAGTATATAACCTGATTGGTGGATTAAATACCTGGCAATCGTCAGGCCTGCCAGCTTTTCCGAATAATAAAAATAATAAAATAAAATGTCAAAACTATATTTTATAGCGCTATCTATTTTAATTACGTTCAGCGCTTTTGCACAAAACCCATTAATGGTTCCAGAAGCATTAAGTGGAACCTCTTTCGATCTTACTTTACAGAATGGTTCAGTAGAATTTACTCCTGGAGTTACTACTTCCACAATGGGTATA